>JBBITQ010000280.1:0-4601 GCA_037440685.1 Clostridiales bacterium | reverse complement strand
GCACTCCGGGCAGACTTCTTCTCGCATATCCCACCTCGGAAGGGGAAAAGGGGCGGCTTCTGCCGCCCCCCGGCTTTCAGCAATCTCTGAAACAGCCGGATCGCTGCCTGGATTTTTCGGTTACGGTCTGCTCCATCGCTCCCTCCCTGGCCCATCAAAAGGGGGCGGCCTCCACCCCCCCCTGGATGAGCGCTTGTACCCACTGCTCGGCCTGAGCCGCCGCACCCAGCATCCCCGAGAGGTCAGTAAAGGAGTAGACAAACCACTGACCGCCCTTGAAGCGGCCCAGCCGGTTCTCCGCCTCCACGTCCACCTGCATCTCGAAGGTCACACCCGCACCGGCGGCCTCTACCACCTTCGGCGCAAAACCTACCGCAACCGGGGCCTCGAAGCGCACCTCCACCAGCCCCTCCAGGCGGTTCAGGCGGTAGGCGGGTTGGCCTTCCAGGTAATACCGCCCATCGTTCAGCAGCCGCTCCGCCTCCGGGTTGAGGTGCGGCAACACCAAGCTGGCTCGTTCTGTCCAAACCGGCATAAACACCTCCTCAAAGAAAAGAAGGCGGCTTCTGCCGCCCCCTGGTGCTCTCGTGCTATCCTTGCCGATCCAGCGCGTCCATCGCGCTGACCCGCTCGTGAAAGTCCCGCAACGTCGAGGCCGGCCTCCCACAGGGCCCGTGTGCGCGCGCCGACCGCCACCGGCACTACGCTCCAGCGGCGGCGTTTTGGATAAACCACCGCCACCTCGGGCTGCCCGTGGTCGGGGGCATCGTTCCTCCTCGAGGGTTAAAAAGGGGGGTATACCCCCTTCCCCAATTTACTCTTCTACCGCCCCCTGATCTTCCACTTCATCGACCAGGAAAATCACCGCCCGGCCGTTCACGGGCAGGGCATTGAAAAAGACGGTACATCCTTTCTTGTTGCCGAGCGCGGTACCGACGCGGGTCCAGCGGGTCTTCTTCTCCCCGTCCCGCTCGTACTCCACCGGCGTGAGCACCCGATAGGGCCCCTCGCCCACCACGATCTCCTCGGAGATCACCACCGCCCGCCCGCCAATGGGCACCGCGTCCAGCCGGAGCGAGAGCCCCTTGCTGTTCACGAAGGCAGTTCCGATGCGGTTCCAGAAGGTCTTCTCCTCACTGACCTCGACGGGCACGAAAACTCCAATCGATTCCTTGTTCATTAATACCTCCTACCCGGCCCCCCTTGCGGTGGGGACTTATGGGCGATGGTTCTTGCCCCTTTACAGCCCGCCTGTGGGCCACAGGGGGGCCAGAACCTACTCGACAGAAGAAGTGGGGCGGCAGGCCGCCCCCTAGTTTTTACGGTTTTGATGAATTTTCACTGAGATTCTTTCATAATTAGAACACCTTCTACATTCCGCACCTTCCCCTCCCCAGTGTAGGATTTGCGGCGGGCTACGGTGGAGCGGGGGTTTCGTTTTGCAGCGCACCGCGCGGGTGCTGAGCCTGGGGATGGTGATGGCGGTGATCCTGCTGGTGTATGCCCTGGGCGCGCGGAATGTCGTTTTAAGTGATGCGGATCCTTTTTGATTCCGCAATCCCTTTAATTACTTCTACCGCGATCGCCAGTTCAGGAGGGTGGATATTTCCCCCATCCACAAACCAGGCTCTCTCGGGTAGTTCGAGATGCAGGGTGGTTCCTTGCGGTAGAAGCTGGATGGCTTCTACCACACCCCGCAAATCCTTATGCTCGAGCCGTAGAGTCTGCCCGGCGAATTCCAGCACACCGCCATCCCTCACGACCGCATCAAGCTGCAGTATCTGCTGCACCGGGGTGACGGGAGGAGCCGCTATTCGACCACCGGTATGCAGCATTGGATGTGCGCCAAACTGACCCCGGCCATGCAGACGAGTAAACTTGTCGCGGCTCATTTCCCCGCGTACCACCCGCCATGCATCATCTACAACCTCGTAGTAACGCGCCTGCTCCTCGCTATCTGTGGAATTCTTCAAATATTCGTACGGACGCGTTAGGCGCTCGACCGCTTCAACATCTTTCTGCTTTTTTAGGCTTTTATTGACATTTTTGTAATAGCCTAAAAGAGCGAAGAGGAGCATTCCTGCTATCAGCACCCAATCCACTAAGCCACCTCCTGCTCTACCACAGACTGGGCAACTTTCAGGTCACCCACATACACCTGCGGTTCAGCCGACCCGGTTTTGACAATGCTACCGGTCATAAAGACCCGTGTGCCTTTAGGCAACGGGTCTTGCAACATCGTAATAGGTATCGCGATGGTGCAGAAGGTCTCCCGGTATCTGCCAATACCCTGCGGAATCCGCACCGCAATTCTGATTTGACTGCCACCAACAATTTGTTTGCTGTCGGCAACAGTAATACCCGACACTGCCACCTGCGACCATCCGTCGCAGGCATGAATTTCGTCGATTAAAAATACTGGCGTGACTATTGGAATCAGTTCGTTCACGTTAATGAACGGCTGTTGCCGGCCATTGACTTTTTCCTCCTCGAGGTACCCGGTAACAATCACCGGGTGCCTCTTATACCTCTCGGCAAGCACTGCTAGCTTGCCGAAAGCTTTTGCCGGCAGCACAGTTAACTGGCCGGCACATCTCCAAGCCAGGGCGCCCAGCCACCACTGCGTACCCTTCTGGCTCACCCGCAACGGGGCCGGTTGCACTACTGCCATCATGACAACGCTGTTCATATTTACCCCCTTACATGAGCAGCCGGGAGAAGCTGGGCCGAGGCAAGCTCCCACACGGTATAGCGCACGTGGGCCAGCAGGGCTTGCTGCAGGCGATCCAGCGGCGCGATGGCCTCGCCGCCGGGCAGACGCAGGATGGCGGCCAGGGCCTGAGGCCTTCGAGCTCCAAATACACCCCGCCCCGCTCCACTCGTTCGCCATCCAACAGATACAGGCCCCGGCCTTCCAGGTTGGGGGCCAGCCGCGCGGCCTTAACGGCGATGCGGGGGTGGGGGTGCTTGGCGATACCCTTTAGCCCCGAGATGAGCAACGGCCAGATCTTGCCCGCCACCTCGGGCGATGCGATGCGAAAAGCCAGTTCGGCCAGGTAGCTGGCATAGGGGAAGCGCATGGGGGCCTCGAGGCCCTCGAGCCGCCCGCTGCGCCGCAGGGCTTGGCGGGCAATGACCTGGGGCGCGTCTTCTGGCCCCTCAGTCAGGCCTTGCTCAACAAGGCGTTGACCGAGGCGGCGCTGCGCCTTCCGCCGCTCCCTGGTTACAATTCATATTCTCCAAGGTGTTGTTCAAGGAGTTGTCGCTCCTCCCAGGTGACCGCTATCACCTGATTGCCATCAAAGCGGTAGTACCAGGCCATGGGTGCTCCGTAACGGCGACCGGAGAACCCCACCCGGAACCACACGCCCTGGGGCACCAGGGCAACAAGCTGCTCGCCGCTCCCCACACGCCCCGCCTCCCCATCGGCGATGCGGCCCTGCACCAGCACCTCGCCGGGGAAGGGGAGGAACTCTCGTTGTATCCCCCCTAGGGGGCCGCAGGTGGGGCAGCGAGCAGGGGGGTTGCTATCGCCCGCAAGGCCGCACTGGATGCAGTGCCACCGCTCGCTGCGATCCCCGGTGTGCTCGTTGCTGCCGCGGTAGCCGATGGGGCTCCACAGCACCACAATTGCCTTATCAGTCGTGGTGGGGTCGCTGCGTGCGATGAGCTTGGGTTTCCCACTGCGGGTCAAACCCAGCTCGGCAGCGACGATGGTGTCGTCGGGCTTCGCCCCGGCCACGGGGAGCACCCCCAGCCGACGCCCGCGGCCCTCCTCGCCCACCAGGATGGCCGGGATTTCAACCCCAGCCCCCTGGATTACGAATTTCTCAACCTTGGCACCGTCAGTAACGGCGCCGTCGCTTACCGTGAAGATGCGGAATGCGTCGTTCATGTGTACCTCCACCCCTGGCCAATGCGCCGCAGGGCTTGTCGTTCCTACTCACAGGTGGGACAAGACCACGCCCCCTCGAGGGGCGTGCCGCAAAAGCAGCAACGCCCCTTCCCCCAGTTGGCCGTTACATCGGTCAGGAGGACGGGGTTGCCCTCCCGGTCGAGGGCGGGAATGATGTGGAGGGTAAACTCCACATCCCCCACCGTGACGGTGGCCGTGTGGCCATTCTGGGCTACACGGAACTCACCGTCGTTGCGGAACACATTGATCCCTCCCGGTGCAGGAAAGACCACCGCTGCGGCCGCAGCCTGCAGCCGCCCCCGCTCCGACTCCCGCCAGGCAATATTACCCTTCACTTGCATATAACCTCCTTTCGCTCAATTCAGGGACGTTAGTCCCATGTATATATTGTCGGTGGTTGATTATGATGCAATCAAGAAAAGCCTGCTGGATATCTTTCAAGTTCCCTCGAGGCAGCCATGTTGTGGGAGACTCGAGGACGACTCCCCCCCGCTTGCGGGGGGGTTGGGGGGGGATAGTCGCAAAGTGACGTATTGCGGCTCAACGCGATCTTTATCGTATTTACAGTCTCTATTTTTCATGGAGAAAAATACCCACGATGGCAGGTGTCTGCCAGACCAAAGCGCGGTTAGCAGGCTCTTATCATATACAGCATGAAACCGAACAAACCCATACCCAGCCCCAT
>JBBITQ010000279.1:0-26724 GCA_037440685.1 Clostridiales bacterium | reverse complement strand
TCACGACGCCCTCAATTTATCCCGGCCGTCAAGAATGGTTCTGGTGAACGCTTACCCGGCTCGGCGGCACGATTGCCCTTCTTGCGACACACCATCAGCTACTGCCAAGCGCGTGTCGAAATGCACAACACCTTGGGCAACTTAAGAGCGGTGGTCCGCCCTATCGCACTTCTTTTGCCCGACAATCGCTGCTCTTAGCTCGGAGGGCTTAGCCTCAGACGACTTGCGTGTGCAGAAGGGAATTACGCTGCCTAGCCGCGAGTCCACAGCTTAGCCGGAAAACGAGAGTCTTGTAACAACGAAGGGCAGGCACATTGGCCTGCCCTTAAGATGAACCCAGTGGAGGCGGCGGGCTGGCAATTTGGCCACCGCAACCCTTTGGTATCAAAGGGTTACGGAAATGGCCATTTTCTAATTTGCCACAGATTTGGCCACCTTGTGTTGATCTAACTGGCCACACTTTCTGAGATTTTTCTGCCCTGTCGAGGCACCTGCTAGGCATCCCAGTTTTCGACCACAAAACTGGGAGTCAATCATGCCTCGTAACGCCGTTCCCGTCATCGTTCGCTTCTGGGTCATCTGTTTCGCCGCTGCCTTGATCCCCTTTGGACTGCCAGCCATCTTCGCAGGCGTCCTGACGCTCCCATTTTTGGCTTTTGTCGCTCTTCTTGCTGCTGTCTTCTTCAACGGGCTTCAATGGCTTGGCCACCGTGTTCTCTTCGGCGGCACTCGGGACTACGAGGAACTTCGAGCCAATGGACTCGACGCATGGTTTGACGTGTCGTGCCCGTGGCCATTTCGATCTGAGTCCGAGCAGATTCTCCTGACCGACGACGAGCCAGAGATTCGCTTCTTCTGCAACCATTGCGGGGCCGAGGCATTCGACCCGGAGATGCCTTGTCCATCTTGCGGCTTCGAGCAATATGAGTGTCCTCGGTGTGCTGCTCCGGTCAAGGACGAATTCGCAGTCTGCCCTCGCTGCGGAAATAACCCTCTGGGGTGACGAGGCACCTGCTAGTCACTGATGGCTCGTGCTTTCAACCCCAGAGGAGATTCTCCATGAAACTCGACGTGACCGACGTTGAAATCTTGTCGCTCGACACCGGCGTCATCGACTGCCCGATTACCGCCGAGAAAGTGGCTGTCCTGTTCATGACCATCCGAATGATCGGTCAGCCGCCGCTCAATCTGGCGATCCGAAATCCTCACCGGCTTGCCAAAGACCTGCCCGTTGTGATGGCACAGTCCAGAGTGCTAAGTGGCGACGGAACGTTTGTGCCCGAACACGAGGAGGATGGCCATGAGTGACAACATTCCCATGCTGTCGATCATCAAGAAGGGATCGGCCACGTTTCCTCGGGTCATCGTGGCGAAAGGCGACGAGTTCAGGAATCCGCTCTATTGGACTGGCTCGGACTGGAGCGCAGAGGAAACCGAGGCGATGGTTTTTGCGAACGCCAACGACGCCTCTTGGGTCTGCCACGACGTTCTGATGCTCGCCGTCAGCAACCGCCCGATCCATCGGTTCGTCGCCCCAATCTACATCGAACTCTACGGCGACAAGCCGAAACTGGCTGATCTCAGGCAGTGGCTCGAACGGGCCATGCGGATGGTGGTGGACACACCGAAGCACGGCCTTGGCCCAAATGGAACAGTGGGCGTCATCATCGCCGACGTGGAGAAAACCAGAAGCATTTGACCGCCCATCCGTTTTCCGCAATGGGTATTCGCTGGTAAACTGCTGGCGTGGCATCATGTTGGTGCTACGCCCTTTTTGTTTTCAGGAGACGAAGATTTCGTGGCCGAGGTTGGCCACCTATGACACATTATTGACGTTGCGAAAGTCGGTTCTGCTTCCTCACAAACCGCCAACCTGAGCCGCAAGGCTCTTGAGATCAGAAGCAGTGCTTGGACTGACGCTCCCGTTTGGGGGGCGTCGGCCATGCGCTGTTCTGGTCTGCCCCTTGGCGGGGGTGTGAGGAGCGGTCGTGGTTCGGCGCTCCTCTTTCTTTTTGCGCCTGCTGCGACCCTGACTCCTCCTGCGTCGGATTTTTTGAGCCGTTTCCGGCTCAGGTCTCGCTCAGTCTGCTGGATGCCATAAGGCACCTGCTACGGACGACCAGACCACGATCCCCGAACCTCAGACGCAGGAGTCTTCCGAATGAAGCAACCATCTCTGCTCTTGTCCCTCGCTCTTATCTCTCTCGTCTTCTCGGCACAGAACGTCCTTGGAGACGATGCCATCACCTTCACCTCCGTTCGCCTATCCGTTGATGAAAATGGATCAGGCGTGCTGACAGTTGATAGCCGTCCTGCGGAGGAGGCCAAGGAACGTGAGCCATCGTCTTCCGAACCCGCCGATCTGAGAATCTTCGGCAAGGCGACCGTCTCGAAGCTCAAGGACGGTCGGCTCGATGTCACCTACGATTTCTCGAAGGTCACAGAGATCGCCGATGTGATCCCGTCATTTGTTGCACCACCGGCTCGGACAGCTTTGGAAAAGCAACTCAGCATCGACGGGGACGAGGGAGTCCTTGTACTGCTCCCCGACGAGACGAAGCGGATTCAACTTCCCTTTCCACGGATGATCCGACCGCCATTCGAGATGCAGGTGGAACTGATCGGGCACTCCGATGGTTTGCTCCAACTGACCGCAGCACCGGGGAATCACCTGATCGGGGTGTCGCTGAACGGGGAAAACACGCCCGAGAAAGATGTGGAAGCAAGCACCGTCGTTGTCTTTGAGAGACCCGGCCCCAAGGGACAATTCAAGAACTTGCTCAAGATCACACATGGGAGTTCGGAACAGCGGGAATACAAGTTTCGTGTCAACGGCGAAGCCATCCAACTGAACACGATGCTTTCGATTGGCTACATGGGTGAGTTGCCGCTCGCCATCCGCAGGATTCGAGTGACGGCAAGTATTCCGGCTTCCTTCGGCATGGGAGTCGAGCAACGTGGAAGCCGAGTCATGGTAACGCAGGTTTTAGACGGTGGCGCTGCTGAGGATGCTGGTCTCAAGAAAGGCGACATCCTGCTTGCTGTGGATACAAAGGCGGTCGCCGATTCCACAGCAGCCTTGAATCTGTTGGCAGCGTGCGAGATCGGATCGCCGGTCAAGCTGAGTGTTCTGCGTTTTGGCAAGAAGCAAGAGATCGAAGTGACGCCAGAATAGGTTGGTTTCATGAGAGAACTTCACTCCATTCTGCCGGTCGATCCATGTTGAGACATAGATCGACCGGCTGCGAGACCATCGTTCATTTCTCTCCGATTTGTTCAAGATGCCGAGCGATGGCTCGCTTCAACAGGAACGAGATCAGCCACAGCAGCGGTCTCGTCAGGGCGGACTTCGGGTGCATCTCGAAGAATCGGATCACCTTCGTCAGATCGCCGTCTCGCTCGAAGTCCCACGTTTCATCGAATGTCGTCGCCAGTAGGGACACGGGCGGCGAGAAGTCCTGCATGTGCAAGCGCAGGCGTCGTGTTGGTTCCCACTCCACGATCTCTTCGACATGCGTTGAGCCATCCCGGTTCGTGACCCGGATTTTTGTGCCGATGATCTCATCGGTCTTCGTCTCAAACTCAGCCTGCTTGATCCCCGGCAGTGGCCCGTAGCCATTGAACTCGGGCCACTTGCTCAGATCGAGAATCTGGCTGGCGATCTCTTCGGGCTTCTGGGGAAGCGTGGCTTGGCATGAGAACGTGATCGGCCTACTCGTCATCGCCAGATTCCTCTCGGTTCTCGGGCGGCTCATGGTAATGCGGGTACGGCTCCAGATGCACCAGCACGTCTCGCAACGTTGGGAAGGCTCCTAACAGATGATCCTTGACTCGATGGCCGATGAGGTGCCCCTCGGCGACCGTGAGGTTCTGATCGACTTCGATGTGGATGTCGGCGAAATACTCCAGTCCCGACTTCCGTACCCACAGCGTCTCCACCGCCTTTACGTCGGGAACTGATTCTGCCGCCGCTTGTACTTGCCGAACGAACTCATCGTCCGCTTGCACGTCCATCAACTCGCTGGCGCTCCTGCGGAACACCCCGGCACCCGACCAGATGATGACGGCGACAACCACAAGCGCCGCTACTTCGTCCGCCCCAATCCATTTCGGTCCAGCCCAGCGCACGACTGCCAGACCGATCAAGACAGCCAGCGAGCAAAACGCATCGCTGCGGTGATCCCACGCTGCGGCGATCACGACGCTCGACTTGGTGCGCTTGCCGATCCGCAGGTTGTATCGATACAGGGCCTCTTTAATCAGCACGTTGCCGGTGGCGATCCAAAGCGTCCAGACGGGAGGCAAGTCGTGCTGGACGTTGATTCGTTGAACGGCCTCCCACCCGACCAGCAAAGCCGAAACGATGACGAGCAACGCCACGTTGGAACCGGCAATCGCCTCGGCCCGAGTGTGACCGTAGGGATGCTCTGCATCGGGCGGTCGTTGGGCGATCCGCAAGGCAAACAGCACGACCAGCGACATGAACACATCGCCGAGCGAATTGACGGCATCCGAGATCAGTGCAAAGGAACTGCCGATGATCCCGCCCACGAGTTTGACCACGCCCAGCACGAGATTGACCGCCAACCCAAGCATTGCTGCTTGAGTGACTTCTCGGTATGGCGAGGATCGAGGAGCATTGGTCGTCAAAGGCAACTTTCATCTGCATTGGGGAGTCGGGATATGGCGTTGCCTTCATTCTGCACGCTCAGTTCTGATGCGACAATGACATCCGTGAATGGTGGCAGTGGTTTGGATTCGTTGCAACTTTTGTACTGGTCAGCATAACTACGGCAGGAGGCCATCGACATGTCACCAAGCCAGCAGATTATCGACACGCTCCGCACACACGCCCATCGCACCGACGTGGAGCGAGTCGAGGATGCCGTCGAAGCCCTGCAACCGTTCGGCGATGAGGCGGTCCTTGCTCTGGCCGACGCTTCGAGCGACCCAGACGAATACGTTCGGGTCATGGCACTGGAAGTCCTGTTCTACTGGGACGGCGACACCACGGCGGCGCTGCCAGCCGTGATGCGTGCGCTCGATGACCCTGACCGCATCGTCCGTATCTGTGCGGCCTCGGTCGTCTCCCAGCGTGTTGAGACGGCGAGCGATGCCGTGCCGATCTTGTTGAAGTGGCTCAACACCGACGACCAGCACAGCAGGCTGACTGCCGCAGCTTTGATCTTGAAGATCGATCCCAGCAAGGACGATGAGATGATGTCGGTCTTGGCCGAGGGCATCGAGAGTGGCGACTCGGCGATCCGTAGCTTGACCGCATGGCTGCTGTCGGGACTTCGAGACGAAACGTCCGATGCCCTTTCGCTCTTGCAGCAAATGCTGAGCGACAGAGACGAGTTCGTGCGGTCGGTCGTGGAGGAAGAGCTTGGTTCGGTGGTGTGAGCAGAAGGCTGTCCTGCTTGTCAGCTTTCCGGCCTGACATCATCGAAGGGGGCACGTCAAAAAGGTGTCGAGAGCCAAAAGGCCAATCCCGACCAGAGGAACACAATGCCGCCCAGCACAATTCCGATTCCAGCCGGGACACGGCGGTCGAAAGTTGCACCACGAGTTGCGACCAGTCCAGCAACGCCAAGGACAAGGCTGGCGAAGGCGCTGACGCAGATGACGAAGAGGACCGCTCGTTTGATGTCGAACGGAAAGGTGTTGATCGCAAGGCACAGCAGCGATGAGGCTCCTGCCACGACGAGGCTTGCAATGGGCAGCCGAGATTTCGTTGGGTCTTCCACAGACGATCTCCATGCGCCGAACTCGTTCATCTTACCTCGGCGACGACGCAGAAGCTTCAAGGTGCCATAGGTTCTCTGGTCACGAAGGCGAAGACCGCCGCAGAATATCACGCCGAAGATGCGTTTAAGTGCCAACGGCAGCGGACACTTTACGAGTACGTCCACCTGATCGCCCTCGAACTCCTTGGGGAGTGGGTCGATGACAAGGACTCGTTCGTTCGGTCGATGGCAGCAGATGAATTAGAATGAGTGGCCTGCGTCAGCCGGACGGCATCAGAAGTGGTGAAACTTTTGCCTGCTGTCGAACGTCCTGATGATGAACCAGCCCCCTACAGCGTTTGGCGACGGGAGTTCAGCGCCACACCACAGCGACGAGGATAAAGACCGGAGGCGAAATGGTGATTTGCGAGACCGAGCGGCTGTACCTGCGAGAGTGGGTTCCCGATGACTGGAAGCGCTTCCGGCCTTTGGCGACCGATCCTCGGGTGCTGCGGTACATCGGCCACGGGAAGCCGTGGACCGACGAGCAAATCAAGAACCGCATCGCCAATTGGATCGAAGTCGGTCGGCAGAGGGGCTGGATTCTCTGGCCAGTCATCCATCGGGAAGACGCCGAACTGATCGGATTCTGCGGGTTCTGGGACGGCTTCGCTCCTGATGTGGAGATCGGCTGGCGGCTGCGACCGGACTACTGGGGACAGGGACTCGCCACCGAAGCAGCCACGGCGGTCATGGAGTACGGGTTTCAGCGCTGGGGCTTTCCCCGCTTGATCTCCGTGGCCCAGCCCGAGAACAAAGCGTCCCTCCGCATCATGGAGAAGCTCGGGATGGAGTTTGAGCGGGGCTTTCAGCACGAAGGGGTCGAAGTCGTCTGCTACTCGAAGACGAACCCTGCCTTGCAGGACGCCCATACGACGGGGCTGCTCGTGCGCCCCTATCGGGAAGAGGACGACGCCGATGTTGTCGGGCTGTGGGGAAGGGTTTTTCCGAACCCGCCGTCGTGGAACGCCCCGGCTGAGGACATCCGCCGTAAGCTATCAGTGCAGCGGGAACTGTTTCTTGTAGGCGTGATCGACGGGCGGGTGGTGGGAACCACGATGGCGGGTTTCGACGGGCACCGAGGTTGGCTGCACTTGGTGGCTGTTCATCCCGAAAGGCAACGTGAGGGGATCGGAGGAGCGATGATGCTCGAAGCGGAGCGGCGGCTGCGTGAGATCGGCTGCACGAAGGTCAATCTTCAAGTGCGATCAACGAATACAGGCGTCGTGGCGTTCTACGAAAGCCTTGGCTACTCGGTCGAGGACCGCATCAGCATGGGAAAGCGTCTGAACGAGGAAGGTAGAGCGTGACTGGGGCAGATTCCGTGAACGACGATGACTTCTTGAGAGCGTTCTTGGACTGCTCGCTGCCGTTCACGCACTGGAACCACCGGGCGCAAGTTCGGATCGCCTTCCTGTACCTGTCTCACCTTGGGCTGGACGAAGCCATCGACCGGATGCGATCCGGCATCAAGGCGTACAACGCCGTTCACGGTGTCGAAGACGGTCCTCTGACGGGCTACCACGAAACGACGACCCAAGCGTTCATGTGCCTGATCCACCAAGCCCTGCGAGAGCATGGGCCGATTCAGGACTCGCACGAGTTCTGCGAGCGAAACCCCGAGCTTTTGGATCGTCGAGTCCTGCTCTGCTATTTCACGAGAGACCGGATCATGGAACCGGCTGCCAAATCTGGTTTCGTCGAGCCGGACCTTGCCCCTCTGGACAAGATCGGGCTGGCCTTCCCAGAGTTCGGGAAACGAGTCGAAGACATCAGCTACACGCTGCGCCCCGGTGCGTATGCCCTGATTGCGGACGAGGCCGGGCGAATCGCCGTCGTCACCACACCAACGGGAAACTACCTGCCGGGAGGAGGGCAGGATACGGGGGAGTCGGCCATCGACACATTGAAGCGTGAGGTGCTGGAAGAGTGCGGACTGGCAGTTGAAGCGGGTAGGCCCATCGGCGTGGCGGACGAGTTCGTCTTCGCAGAGGATGAAGGTCGGCACTTCTGCAAGCGATGTTCATTCTACTCTGCCGTCGTTTTGGCAAAGGGGTCGCACGTCGAGGCTGACCACCAACTCATCTGGTTGGCAGAGGACGAGGCAATGGCACACCTCACGCATGAAAGTCACCGCTGGGCCGTGACTCGCCTTGCTGCCACTCTCGGGGACGAATCGGTCATCGCACGGAAGCCCTGAGTCGGCGGCTCGGCGATTTCTTGCGTCCTTTTCGGTGAACCCCCGTCTGTACTTTCAGAGACGGCTGATTGGCAGCCGTCGAAGCACGAAGGAGGAGCAAATCATGAACACCAAATCCGCAGTTCAATTCGAGACCGAGAGTCGAATCCACATGGGCTTGGCCGTGAAGAATCTGGAGAAGTCCATCGCCTTCTACACGTCTCTACTCGGGCAGCCCCCGACCAAGACTCGGCCACGGTACGCCAAGTTCGAGGTTGCCGAGCCGCCCGTGAACCTCTCGCTGAACGAAGTCGGCGGCGAGACCGGCCAGAACAACCCAGTCGCCCACTTCGGCATTCAGGTGAAGAGGAGCGAAGCCGTCAAACAGATCGCCGACCGGCTTCAACAAGCCGGACTCGAAACGAGGATCGAAGAGAACGTGACCTGTTGTTACGCCGTGCAGGACAAGGTATGGGTCGCCGATCCAGATGGAAACAACTGGGAGGTGTACGTCGTCCTCGACAACGAAGCCCAGCAGCACGCATCCAGCCAGTCCTCGTGCTGCTCGGGGATTCCATCCGTCATGCAGGCCGTCGAGCGAGGCGACTTCGTGGCGGCTCAGGCAGCCTTTCATGCGGCAGGTGGGATGACAGCTTGCTCTTGTTTGGGCGAAGCCGGAACATGAACGGTCAGAGGAATGCGATGACTGCGAACCCCGCCACCGAAACGATCTGGTCTCAACTCAGCGACGACCTGCGACGGTTCATCCGTCGCCGGGTCGCCGATGAGCATGTGGCTGACGATCTGCTCCAAGAGACCTTCCTGCGGATTCATCGCAATGTGGACAAGCTCGAAGAGACCGACCGCTTGGCGGCGTGGGTCTACCAGATCGCTCGCAACGTGATGCACGACCACTACCGGGCGAAGAACGGCAACGTGTCGCTGGCGGACAACGATGTGGCCGAAGAGAGCGATGGAGAGAACCAACTCAAGGCCAGTGCGGGCATCTGGCTCGACGAACTGATTGGTCAACTTCCGCCGACCTACCAAGAGGCGGTCAGACTATCGGAGATCGAGGGCTTGCCCCAACACGAAGTCGCTGACCGACTGGGCCTGTCGGTGTCGGGTGCGAAGTCCCGTGTCCAGCGAGGGCGAGTCTTGCTTCGAGGCGCACTCGATCAATGCTGCGTGTTCGAGTTCGACCGGCAGGGCAACCTGATGGACTGCGATCCCAAGCCAGATCGCACCGTCTGCCGTGATTGTGGCGACTTGGAGATTCCATCCATCGGGGGCGACTCGTAGTCCATTCCAACTTTTGGAATGCAAGCTGAGCGGCTAATGTTCTGGCGTTGCCGTCAGGGTGAAAATCTCGGTCTGTTCGGAATACTCGCAGACTTCGGCAAATCGTCCCCACTCGATGATCGTGTCGAGAAGCCTTTTGGCATTTTGGTGAGGAAACCATTCTCTAAACTGCGCCAACATTTCACTCCCCGAAAGTTGTCGATTCTCCGCTGCTTGCACTCGACCGACGAGCGTGCGGAACAGGCTCAACCGTAGCAGTTGGTGCCGGAATAGATTTTTCCGACCGTTCAGGTCTTCATGGAGAAACTGAAAACCGAGTTCAGTGAGATTCACTGTGTCCTTCGGCGTGTCCAAGAATTCGAGCATCTCCCCGCCCATGATGACCGCCAGCGTGCGGCCAAAATCGTAAGCGGTCAGTTCGTCCAGATCGAAGACGTTTGCCGATCCGCCTCGGTCATGAACCATCTCCATCAGTCCGACAATTTCGCCAACATGCACAAAGGGCAATGGCTCCATCCTTCCCGCCGTCTCTTCTTCCTCGGCTGCTTCGGGCAGATGCTCCGAGACAATTTCGTGATGTATTCGTTTCGTCATGTGCAAAAACTCGGGCGAGTCGTACTGCCGAGGATGCGGCACCGAGTTCGTGAGAATCGTGCGGATTCGGCCCGGATGGGTTCCCATGACGACGATGCGATCCGCCAGCATGACGGCATCCTCGATCAGATGGGTAATCATCAGGATGCTTTTGAGGCTGGGCGGACGATGACGTTTTGTGCCGCCCGGTTTTCCACCTGTCCACAGGTCATAGAGTTCGCTGCGCAGCGTTTCAGCAGTAAACACGTCGAGGGCACTGAATGGCTCGTCCATGCAGAGCAGTTCGGGTTCCCTTGCCAACGCTCTCGCAAGCCCAACACGCTGTTTCATTCCGCCCGAGAGTTCTTTGGGATAGGCGTTCTCGTGGCCATCCAAGCCCACCATGTCGATGCAGCGCACGACCCGTTGATTGGCCTCGTCGGTATCGAGGCCCAGATTACTGAGGGCGGCTTCTACGTTTTGCTTGACTGTCAGCCACGGAAACAGAGCGAAACTTTGGAAGACAATGGCTACACCGGGATGAAGCCCCAAGAGCGGTTGGCTGTGGGCGAGAACCTCACCACTTGTGGGCCTGAGCAATCCAACCATCACCCGCATCAACGTGCTTTTCCCGCATCCGCTGGGGCCGAGTACGGCCACAATTTCATTCGGCAGAATGGAAAGTGAGATGTCTTCAACCACTGGCGGTGATGTCGCCTCTCCGAAACGAACCGTCACGTCTCGAACTTCACAAATGGGGTTGTTGTGTTCTGTCATTCATACCCTCACACGTCGAGTCTGTAACGGGATTCGGCCAATCGGTACAGTCGCTTCCAAAGGATTCGGTTGAGGAAGACCACGAACAGAGCCATCGCCAAGACGCTGGCAGCCAATAGCGGATAGTTGGCTTCCGCCGTGGCATGGCTGATCGTCGATCCCAGTCCAAAGGCGGAAAGGGTTTCACCTCGCAGCACGACGTACTCCGAAACAATCGTGGCGTTCCATGCACCGCCCGCCGCTGTAATCAATCCGGTCACAAGGAAGGGAAAGACGCTGGGCAGGTACAGTGAAGTCCAGCGTCTCCAACGTCCCCAATGGTAAACTCGGGCCACTTCCTTGAGATCAGCCGGAATTGCCATCGCCCCGGCCATTACGTTGAACAGGATGTACCACTGAGAACCAAGCAACATCAATGCCACGCAGCCGATGGTAAACGGCACATGAAACACCTTCAGCAGAATGGCCACCATCGGAAATAACATGGGGGCGGGGAAGCTGGCGACGACCTGAATGACAGGTTGAAGCCGTTGCGACCAACGGGGCGAAAGACCGATGAGAATGCCCACCGGCAGGGTCCATGCGGCTCCAATCAACACGGCGGATGTGGTTCGCAGGAACGATGCGGCGAGTGCGTAAAAGACCGTCAACCAATCTTCCGTCGAGGAATGTTGCAACGGCAAAGCGGAAAGCAGACGAACGAGAGAGATGAGTCCCAACAGCGCAAAGAGCGCTAGGGAGATCACGATTGCCCAACCAACAATCCGTCTCACGCCCGCAAGCCAGAGGTGTCGATCCGTGGGAATGGCATGTCGTTTTCTGGACACCTTCATCGCCCCACGTTCCTGCCATGCCACAAACGCACGGTAAAGACGGGACTGCTGGATCGCCTCCAGCACCCAAGATCGAGGTAGTTCACTCTCAGCCGTGTCTTCCATCTTGAACCGCTGGCTCCAGACGACGATGGGTCGCCAAAAGACTTGATCGACAAACACGATCATGAGCGTCATCGCCGTAATCCCGGCAATCATCGCCAAGCCGTTGCCTTGATGGATGGCTTCGTTCATGTACGAACCGATTCCCGGCAGGCGGTAGTCCCGATTGCCAAGCGTGAAGGCTTCGTTCACGGTCAGGAAGAACCATCCTCCCGCCATCGACATCATGGAATTCCAGACGAGGCCGATCATCGCACTGGGTAATTCGAGCAACCGGAACGTCTGCCATCCCGTCCAGCCCTGCACGGCGGCTGCTTCCCGCAAACCCTGCGGAATGGATCGCAAGCTGCCGTGGAAACTGAAGGTCATGTTCCACACCTGCCCGGTGAAGATCATCACGATGCAGGCGAGTTCCAGACCGAGTTCTCGGGTGGGGAAGAGGGCAATCATCGCCAGCACCAGCCCCGGCAGAAAACCTAACACGGGGATGGCTTGCAGCACATCGAGAGCCGGGATCATCAGCCGCTCTGCTCTGCGGTTGTGGGCGGCGATGGTGCCGTAGGTCAGCGTAAACGCCAGCGACAGGAAGTAGGCGGCGAACCCACGGGTCATGCTCAGGAGGGTGTACTTCGGCAACGACCACAGCGACAGGTCGATCTCGACCACTTCGTAATGTGGGGCGACGAAACGCTGGCCGATGAGCAGCAGCGCTCCCAACACACTCCCGGCCAAAAGCAGTACGATCCCATCCGCCCAGAAGTTGTGGCGGCGGGTTAAGGCATCTTCGACATGGGGAGTGGGTTCACCGAGGAGGGCCATCAAATTGTCCGAAGCCTACATCTTCGTTGCAGTTACGAAACGTCGTCGCTTTGGTAGAATACTGGATTTCGACACCTTGGAGAACGGTTTGGAGATGGCGAAGACATGGCGAATCCCCTCTTGCTTCCTGAAATCCGTCAGATGATTGGTGAAAAGGACGATCAAGGTCTCACTGAGATCATGACCGAACTTCACCCCGCCAGCATCGCCGAGTTCTCCGAAGGCTTGTCCACGGAAGAAGTTTGGGCGCTGCTTTCGCACGGCAGCATCCATCGGCAGGCCGAGGTGTTTCCCTTCTTCAGCCCGGAAAAAGAAGAAGAACTCATCGAGGGGATCGGGAGGGAGCGAATGTCGAAGCTGCTGGAGGCCATGTCGCATGACGACCGGGTGGACCTTCTGAAGCGGTGTGACACGGGCACGGTCGAGGGACTCCTGCCGTTGATCGCCAAAGCCGACCGGGAAGACATCCGCCGCCTGCTGACGTTTCCAGAACACCAAGCCGGTTCGGTCATGACGACCGACTACGCCACGCTGCCCCCCAACATCACGGTTCAAGAAGCTCTCAATCATCTACGACAGCAAGCCCCCGACAAGGAAACCATCTACTACGTCTACGTTGTCGATGACGAACGGCATCTGATTGGATTTGTGTCGCTGCGTGACTTAATCCTTGCCAAGCCAACCGCCGTGATCCGAGACATCATGCGGGAGGATGTCGTGACGGTGCGAGCCGATCAAGACCAAGAGGATGCGGCCCGGCAGTTAGCCAAGTTCGACTTTCTCGCCATGCCAGTCGTGGACGAGCAGAACCGGATTCTCGGGATCATCACGCACGACGACGTGTTGGACGTGCTGGAGGAGGAGGCCACCGAAGACGCCCTGCACATGGCGGCGGTGGGGAACATCGAAGAGAGTTATCTCGAAGCCCCGTTTACGACCGTCTGGCGGAAAAGAGCAATGTGGCTCTCCTGTCTCTTCGTCGCCGAACTCTTCACGTTCACGGCGTTGGCGCAGTACGAGGAAGCAATCGCCTCCGTGATTGCCTTGAGCCTCTTTGTGCCTTTGTGCATTTCGACGGGGGGCAACTCCGGTTCACAGGCGGCGACTCTGATCACGAGGGCGATGGCCTTGGGGCAGATTACTCTGGGCCAGTGGTGGAAGGTGTTGCGCCACGAACTCTTCATGGGTCTGGCGCTCGGACTGACTTTGGGAGTCATTGGCTTTATTCGAGCTTCAATGACACCGGAGTCAGTTCTGGGGAACGCTGATCGCTGGATGCTGGCGGTTGTCATCGGTCAATCGGTGGCAGGCATCTGCCTCTGGGGAACGCTGGTCGGCTCGATGCTGCCCCTTGTGTTCAGGAAGCTCGGCTTCGATCCCGGCTATGCGTCCAGTCCCTTTGTGGCCACCTTTGTCGATGTCACGGGAATCGTGATTTACTTTTCGATTGCGAAAGTGTGGTTGCTGTCGTGAAGGAATCAATACCGAATCCCAAAGGGGGCTACATCGGTGGGGATCAGAGAAGTCACCTTGGGTGGTTGCTGCTGATCGCCGGAGTGCTTGTCGTGCCTCGGCTGCTGTGGGCGTCAGACAACGTGGCCGCACAATCGCCGGGAGCATCGCTTTCCTTGCTGAATGCGGTCATTCTCGGGGTCGTCGAGGGGGCAACGGAATACCTGCCCGTGAGTTCGACGGGGCACTTGGTCATCGTGCAGCGTGCCCTCGGTCTGGGGAGCGAAGCAGAAGAAAAGGAAGCTGCGGATGCGCTGGCCATTTGTATCCAAAGCGGAGCCATCCTTGCCGTTCTGGTGCTTTATTTTGGGAGATTCCAACAGATACTGCGGGGGCTATTCGGTCGGGATTCAGATGGTCTTCGCTTGTTGCGCAACTTGCTGGTTGCCTTCCTCCCAGCGGCGGTTCTGGGATTGCTGTTCCACGACTGGATCAAGCAGCATCTCTTCGGAGTTCGTCCGGTCGCTGGGGCACTCTTCGTCGGAGGGTTGCTGATTCTAATGACCGCCAAGGGCATCTCGAACCGCAGTCACGATAGCGGCAAGGAATTGCAGCAAATCACTCTGCGGGACGCAGCGCTCATAGGTCTAATGCAATGCCTTGCGTTCTGGCCCGGTTTCAGCCGCAGTCTCGCCACCATTCTCGGCAGTATGTGGGCTGGACTTCGATTGACGGCGGCAGTCGAGTTCAGTTTTCTGCTGGGGCTTGTCACGCTCTCCGCTGCCACCACCTTCGAGGGTCTGAAACATGGTTCAGAAATCGTCACTCACTACGGTGTTATTTCACCGCTTGTTGCGTTGATGGTCGCTTTTGTGTCCGCCGTCGTCAGCATTCGTTTCATGATTCGACTGCTGAGCAGTTACGGTCTTGCACCGTTCGGCTATTATCGGATTGCTCTGGCCATTGTCTGTGTGATGTGGTTGTGAGTCCAAATCGACGGGAGATTTCAGCACAGTTGGTATGATGAAAGCGACTCGCCGGGTGCCTCGCTATGGCTTGTCAACGAGCATCTGCCGAAACTGCCAAGTAGTCCACCCACTGACACTGATTGGTGCGGTCGGTGGTGGTTGAGGAGCTTGGGGTACTCGACTGAGTCGATCTCATTTGAGAGACGCAGACCGGTTCTTCGTCTCTAGTTTCAATGTTTCGAGGGGCAGGTGTCGGTATGGAGTCGTGTAAGTCCCAGTAGTCGCTCGCTTCCAACCGGCTCTTGTGCGAGCCAAGGAATGATTGCCACTCGTGCGACAGATTGTTGGACTCGCTCGATGTGTTGTCGTTCTTCGGCGGCTCGTGCCACCAACAGCGGATCACTCGGAGAGGCCGCAGCCAAGGATGAGTTGACGACCCATGCCCACGGTTCGATCCCGGCTCGCCGCAGATCGGCCTGAAGCGATTCCGCCTCCAACACGGGAGTCGTTTCCGGCAATGTCACGATGAGCATTTTGGTCTGCGTGGGGTCTTGCAGACGCATCATCGGAGTGACGACTTGGGTTCCGGGCCGCAGGTGACGGACAACATCCCGGTGATAAGAACCTGTGGCGTCGAGCAGAAGAAGGGTGTGGCCTGTGGGAGCGGTGTCCACGACCACGAACTTCTCTGTGGACTCCCGCATGACCCGTGAGAAAGCCTGAAAGACCGCAATCTCCTCGGTGCAAGGCGAACGCAAATCCTCTTCCAGCAGCTTGAGGCCCGCCTCATCGAGATTCTTGCCTTTCGTCTCGATCACATGCTGCCGGTAGCGATCTCGCTCCACCTGTGGGTCGATGCGACTCACCATCAGATTGGGAAGGGTCGATTCCACTGTCATCGACAGATGGGCGGCTGGATCGGTCGTTGTCAGATGGACGGCATGACCACGGGCGGCAAGTGCGACGGCAACGGCTGCGGCGACCGTTGTTTTTCCGACCCCGCCTTTGCCCAGCACCATCACCAGTCCATGTCCGTCCTGTTCAATGGCGTCAATCAACTCGGCCAACGACGGCAGCGACAGTGGGTCGGTTGAGTTCTCACGTTTTGGTACGGATGGAGCATCTGAATTGTCGGCGAGCAAAGCTCGCAAGGCGGCGATCCCCACCATGTTTCGTGGCCGTAGTGGAACCTGAACCGTGGGCAACACGGCCAGCGACTCAGGGAGTTCGCACATGGCCGCTCCTTCCCGCTCACGCAGCGCCGTCGCCAAAGGATCGCCGCTGCCGTTGTCAGGCATCACACCGTTGATGACGAGTTGCTGGTTCACGATGCCCAAGGTCGCCAGTTCATGACTGGTTCGATCCGCTTCGGCCAATGACGCCTTCTGCGGGCGTGAGACGAGAACAACAGTCGTGGTGTCGCCGTTGGCCAATTCCGCCACGGCATGAGCGTACTGTTGCCGCTGTTTCTCCAAGCCTGACAGTGGACCCAAGCAGGAAGCGCCGGATTCATTGGAGTCAAGGAAATTGCTCCACGCCGTAGGCAGTTGAAGCAGCCTGAGTGTGTGGCCGGTTGGGGCTGTGTCGAAGATGACGTGATCGTATTTCCCGGTTGCCACGCCATCGGTCAGAAGTCCAGTAAACTCGTCAAAGGCCGCAATCTCCGTGGTACAAGCCCCAGACAACTGCTCTTCCATGCCTTTGACCGTCTCCGCAGGCAACACGTCACGCACGGGACCGACAATCCGATCTCGATACGCCTGTGCCGCCGCTTCGGGGTTGATGTTCAGGGCAAACAGTCCAGTCACGCCGGGGATTGGCGTGGGTTCATGCTCTGCAATCGTCACGCCGAAGACTTGCCCGAGATTGGAAGCTGGGTCGGTGCTGACCAACAAGACTTTTCGGCCCTCATCGGCCAAGGTGACTGCGGTGGCACAGGCCAAGGAGGTTTTGCCGACGCCACCTTTGCCCGTGAAGAACAGAAGTCGTGTCGGCTGTTTCAGAAATCGCATGGCATCACTTTCGATCTAAGCCTGTTCGCAACAGCCGGATGGAGAACTACTTGGATTGTCGCCACCACAGCAGCCGCTTCGGACCACTGGAAGTTCATCGAGCTTGACGCCCGCCCATTCCGCCAACTGTTGGCGATTCGGGAAGACACCTCGGCTGACTACGGCGTCGTTCACAATAACGACCGGCAAGCAGTCGCCACCGTGCTTTTGCAACTCCTGACGAACAAGCTCGCTGCCAGCAAACAGGGCCGGTTGATGCGCCGGGTTGACTCGTTGAACTTGTACGCCATGCCGCTCCAGCCATTGAAGATCGGCTGAAAACGCCACGAGTGCAGGGTCAACGTCCGGCCCGCACACTCCGCTGGAACAACACATCGGTTTGTCAAAGACTTGTAACGTGGTCATGTTTTCCTCCACTCTGTTCATTGGTGTGGTCCCTTCCCTGTGGTCAGGTAGTTCTGAATGGTTTCCTTGATCTCGTCACGGACTCGTCGGAAGACGACCATCTTCTCATCGTCCGTTCCGGTGGCATCGGCGGGGTCGTCGAACGGCCAGTGCAGCGTGTTCTTCGCACCGGGGAACACGGGACACGACTTCTTGGCGTTGTCGCAGACCGTGACGACGAGATCGAAGGATTGCTCTCGAAACTGATCCAGCGACTTGCTGGTGTTCTTCGAGATGTCGATCCCCAACTCCTGCATGGCCCGGATCGCCAGAGGATGCACATAGCCGGAAGGCTTCGAGCCAGCCGACTCCGATTCCCACTGGCCATGTCCCAGCGTTTCCCAGAGGGTCTCGGCCATCTGGGAGCGACAGGAATTGCCGGTACACAGGATCAACACACGCTTCATGTCATTTGTCCTCATGCGACGTTCTTGGTTTCACAATCAGTTGAGTGGGCGAGTCGCACCGAGCAACACGAGTGCAAACGTAGCGGATGGCTTCGGCAATGTACTTCTTCATCACGGCTCCGTTCGCTTTTCCTCACAGGCTGCCGCTCCGAGGGAATCCAGTTCGGTCGCCAACCATTCCTTGATTTGATGTTCGATCTGATCCCGCACGTCACGAAACTTTTGGATTCTCGTTTCTTCGTCACCCTCGCAAGCTGCCGGATCGTCGAACGGCCAGCAAAAGGACCGCAGAGCGAACGGCCAGATTCGGGGACATGACTTCTCGGCCTGTTCGCACACGAATATGACGTAGTTGGCTGCGAGCTTGCCGAGGTACTCGCTGACCGACTTCGAGCGATGCCCGTCCATGTCGATCCCCACTTCGTTCATCACCTGAATCGTCAACGGGTTGATCCCCACTGGATTCAGACCGGCACTGTGAACCTCGAACCGATCCTCGCCGTGCTTGCGAAGGAACGCTTCGGCCATCTGGCTGCGAGCCGAGTTGCCGGTGCAGAGGAAGAGGACGACGGGCTTCGACACGATTGATCCTTGCTAAGCATGGCGGATTGGCCATTTCGCCATGTCTTGCTCAAAAAAACTACTTCAAGGTGGCCTGACGATCCTTCACGTCCGACTGGAGGACTGATTCGATGCAGGAGAAGAACCCGCTGAGACAGCCGCAGGCAACTCGGTAGTAACTCAGCGCCCCCTCCTTGCGAACATCGACGAGTCCTACATCCTTCAGGATGGCGAGGTGTTTCGAGACCGTGGATTGGTCGGCCTCGACTTCCTCGGTCAGTTCGCTGACGCACATCTCCTGCTTTTGCAGAAGATCGAGCATCAACAAGCGGCTGGGATGCGCCATCGCTTTGGCGATCTTCGCTCGGGCTTCGTATTGTTTGCGGGTTTTCTCTTTCATGGCAATATGGCAATAATTGCATGACTGGAGGGATTCGTCAAGAGCAAGAGCGACATCCGTTCGTTCCATCGCCCGACCAAAAGAGAAAGCGGCGAGGGTCTCGGCGGCATTTCAGCGCAGCACCCCAGAAGCAGGAGGCATCCGTCAGGCGGACGTACCTCGCAGCAACCAGCCCGGCACGATGCGGATGAAGACGAGCATCCCCAGCATCTCGACAAACGCCTGAATGACGATCACTGGCACGGCCAGTTGCCACTCTGAGGGCAATGCCAAGGCCAGCGGCAGCACCACGAACGAATTGCGGGTGCTGGTACTGAAGATCACGCCCCGGCCTGCTTGCGGCGGCAGGGAATAAAGCCAGACCGTCAGCCGACCAATAACCGCCGCCAATGCCACAAACAGCACGAAGATCAACGTCACCTGCGTCAGTTGGCGAACATGGTCCAACACCTGCTGAATCTGCGAGGCGGCGATCACCAGCACGACCAATGACAGCAGGACAACGGGCAGCGGAGTGGACATGCCGATCCAGTGGGCGACCCGTTCGTTTCGTTTGCCCCACCATTCGGTCAGCCACGCCAGCAAGAGCGGCAGCATGACCAAGCCAGCGAATGCCTGCACGAATGGGCCGGTCGCCACCATCCGGCTCGTGTCGCTCTCCAGCAGCAGCCACAGAAACACGGGGAGCAAGACAATCTGCGTTATCAGCAGTAGCGGGGTCGCCGCCAGCGTCCGGTGAGCGTCACCTTTTCCCAGCAGCGTGAAGGTGTTCATCCAGTCGGTGCAAGGCGTCAAAAGGACCAACGCCACGCCGAGATGGATCGGCGGCGACGGTGGAAGCAGCCACAACAAGCTCCAGACGACAAACGGCACGAACACGAAGTTGGCGGTCAGCATGGCGGCGAGAAACCGCACGTCAGAAATGGCCTGCTGGAACTGAAGCAGCGGCACTTGCAGAAACGTGAAGTATAACAGGATGCCCACGACGGGCCAGATCGCTACTTCCAGAGCCGCTGCCGCATCAGGTAACAGCAACCCGGCAGACGCTCCGACAAACACGGCGGCGAAGTAGATCGGGACTTGGTGTCGTTCGAGAGCCGTCATTTCGTCCCTGACGATTCTCGCAGCGTCTCGATGACGTGGCAGCAGTCGGCCCGCTCGGTTTCTTTGCACTTCTCCAGCGATGACTTCAGCACTCGTTGAACGTGCCGCAAGTCCTTCAGCCGTTGATCGACTTCGGCCAGTCGATCTTCGATGAGCGTCTGCACTTCTCGACAGGATGCGGCGGTGTTATTCGGGGTCAAGAGGAGGGCCTTCACGTCGTCCAGCGTGAAGCCGATGGCCTGTGCCGCCCGGATGAACTTCAGCTTGCGGAGCGACTCCTCACTGTAGAGGCGGTAGTTGCCCGCACTGCGGTCTTCCGGCTCGACCAGTCCGACCCGCTCGTAGTAACGCACGGTCGTCGTGGGAAGCTCGGCGGCTTGTGCCACTTGGCTGATCGTGAATTGCCTTTGCATTGCCGCTCCGTAAGCAGTGTGTTTACAAGTGCTTGCGTGCCAGACGGCGAAGCTCGAAAAAAATCTCCAAACCGCCTTGACCTTGTACTTAGGTGCAATGTCGATAATAGACGTGGAACGAGGTTTCGACAAGAGTTCTTATTCTCGTCATCCCGGTGGAAAGGTGGTTCGATGACCGCAGAAACAACTACGGCCAAGCGAGTGGCTTGCCCCTCCTGCGACAAGAAGGCGAAGCGGGTCTCGCCGGTGACTTTACGAGCGCTGCTCAAGGATCAGTTCGCTACCGAGATCGGCAAAGGCGATCAATCGTGCTGCGGTCCAGACGGTGAGGGATGCACGCCGATCACCGGCGATACGGGCTGGCGATTCTGCGATTCACCTGACTGTGACGTGGTGTACTTCTCGGAGGAAGGCGACACCAGATTCACGAAGTCGCAACTCAAAGTTACGGTCGGCGTGAAGGAAACCAGTGGTGAGCGGCCCTTGTGCTACTGCTTCGGGCATTCGGTCGCCAGCATCAAAGAGGAGCTTCGCACGAATGGCCGCTCCGACGCTCTGGAAGACATCCGGGCCAAGATGAAAGACCCCGGTTGCCATTGCGAGACTTCCAATCCGAGCGGGTCTTGCTGTCTGGGGAGCGTGACCAAGGGCATCCAAATCGCTCAGGAGGAATTGGGAATGATTGAATCGAACCTGACCGCTGCGACGGCGGAAAAGCCATCGACGGGTCGTGGCGAAAAGATCGCCAAAGTCGGTACGGTCGTCTCAGCGATCATGGCCTCGGCCTGCTGCTGGCTACCGCTGGTGCTGCTCGCCGTGGGTGTCTCAGGTGCCGGAATCGCTGCCACACCGGAAACGTATCGCCCACTGTTCATCGTCGTCACCTTCGGCTTTCTCGGAGCGGCGTTCTACTTCACCTACCGTCCAAGGAAAGCTGCTGCCGCAGCGGGACATGGCTGCTGCGCTATGGAGCCAGCCGAAGGAGAGGAAGCCTGCTGCACCCCCAGCAGCAAGCGCTTCAACATGATGGCCTTGAACAAGGTGATGCTGTGGGTTGTGACAGTGCTGGCGGTCGCCTTCCTCTTCTTTCCCAGCTACGTCGGTCTGCTGTTCGGCACGGGCGATCATGCCGTCGTCGCTGAGGACGTGAATCGGGCGGTATTCCAGATCGAAGGCATGACCTGTGAAGGCTGCGCCACGACCGTTGCTCAGGCGATCCGTCAGGTTCCCGGCGTCATGGCCGTCGAAGTCAGCTATGAGAAAGGGCAGGCGGTCGTCGGCGTGAAACCCAGCAATCCGATCCCCAAAGAGGAGATTCTGGCGGCCTTGAAGAGAGCCGGATACACCGGAAAGCTTCTGAATGCAGAGGAAATCTCCAAAGCAAACGACACGACGGTAATGCCTGCGAACACACTCGAAGGTGCTGCACGCATCCGTGGCGACCAGAGTGAAAACGTTCGAGAGACCGTGGTGAACATCGACGGCTCGACCTGCGAAGGGTGTGCGACGGCGGTTGTCGAGGCGCTTCGCCGTGTTCCCAGTATCTCCTCTGCCCATGTGGACCACAAGTCGGGCCGTGCCACAATCCAAAGCCCTGCGTGCTGTAGATTCCCGACTCCAGAAGTTCTGTCTGCCATAAGCAGTGCGGGATTCCATGCAGATGTTTCTCCCAAGGAATGACTCTCTCGACCCGAGCGTTTGCGATGGTCAGTCAGCCGCACGCCGCTGCTCTCGGGATTCTTGCGTCCTTTTCGGCAAACCTCCGTCTATTCTTCCAGAGGCGGCTGATCGGCAGCCGTCGAAGTACGAACGAGGAGAAGATCATGAACAGGCATTCCGCAGTTCAATTCGAGACCGAGAGTCGAATCCACATGGGCTTGGCGGTCAAGAGTTTGGAGAAGTCCATCGCCTTCTACACGTCCCTTTTCGGCCAGCCCCCGACCAAGACTCGGCCACGGTACGCAAAGTTCGAGGTGGCCGAGCCGCCCGTGAACCTGTCGCTGAACGAAGTCGGCGGCGAGACCGGCCAGAACAATCCGGTCGCCCACTTCGGCGTTCAGGTGAAGACGAGCAAAGCCGTCAAACAGATCGCCGACCGGCTCCAGCAGGCCGGGCTGGAGACGAGAATTGAGGAAAACGTGACCTGCTGCTACGCCGTGCAGGACAAGGTGTGGGTCTCCGATCCCGATGGAAACAACTGGGAGGTGTACGTCGTCCTCGACAACGAAGCCCAGCAGCACGCATCCAACCAGTCCTCGTGCTGCTCGGGGATTCCATCCGTCATGCAGGCCGTGGAGCGAGGGGACTTCGTGGCGGCGCAGGAAGCCTTTCATGCGGCTGGTGGCATGACAGCTTGCTCCTGCCTGAGCGAAGCGGGAGAATGAAGGGTCAGAGGAATGCGATGACTGCGAACCCTGCCACTGAAACGATCTGGTCACAACTCAGCGACGACCTGCGACGGTTCATCCGTCGTCGGGTCGCCGATGAGCATGTGGCTGACGATCTGCTCCAAGAGACGTTCCTGCGGATTCACCGCAACGTGGACAAGCTCGAAGATTCCGACCGCTTGGCGGCGTGGGTCTACCAGATAGCTCGGAATGTAGTCAACGACCACTACCGAGCGAAGAAGGGCAACGTGTCGTTGGCGGACAACGATGTGGCTGAAGAGAACGATGGGAAGGACCAACTCAAGGCCAGTGCTGGCCTTTGGCTCGAAGAACTGATCGGCCAACTTCCGCCGACATACCAAGAGGCCGTCAGACTGTCGGAGATCGAGGGCTTGCCTCAGCACGAAGTGGCTGACCGGCTGAGGCTGTCGGTGTCAGGTGCGAAGTCCCGTGTCCAGCGGGGGCGAGCGATGCTACGGGATGTTCTCGATCAGTGCTGCGTGTTCGAGTTCGACCGGCAGGGAAACCTGATGGACTGCGATCCCAAGCCGGATCGAACCGTCTGTCTTGATTGCGGTGACTTGGAGCTTCCACCGACTTCGCAACCATGAAGATCGGTGGATTGTGTTGCAAAAGTTGTAATGAAGAAGAGACACCCGTGCCCGAGGGCAGCAGATGCCTCGCCTCTTAAATGACGCAGTGACTCAGACGGTGAACGCTGCTGAGTCGCCGGACTCCGCTTCGACCAGATCGCCCACCTTGTTGAGCTTGAGTGCATGAAGGTGAAGGCGTTCTTGCTCTTCCCTTTGACGCTCTTCTCGCCACTGGAAAGCTGCTTCGGAGCGATCCTCGAAGATGCACTCATCAGTTTCAGCAAGCGCATTCACCTGATCGAAGTCCAGTCCGGGCCTCCATCCCCGTAACACCACCACCCAATCGATTGAAGAGCCGTGCCAGATCGACACTCTCCGTTTGCCTCTCTCCTTGAAGTACAGAAATGGGCAATGTTCGTATTGGGCGTACCGCTGATGTCCGAACTTCACGTCGCTGACTTCGTAACATGAAACCGCGTCACTCACAACGGAGTCGAAGTAGATGCTCGCTTGGCCCACGAATCGGTGAAAGTGGCAGCCATTGTCGCACCAAGCATCTGGTGAGTCATAACTCTGCCCACATTGTCCGCATTCGTATCGCTCTCTCTGTTGTCCATCATTCCAATAGATCGTTCGTACTGAAGAAATGCGGGTGACTTCATCATCCTGTTGCCTCCTCCTCGACGGAAGTGACGGCGTTCGTGCTTGTCTTTTGATTCTTTTCATCGTCCATGATCCCTGATTCTCTACTCGGTCGAATGTCATTTGCCGAGCCTAACCGAGTTTGTGTTCCAAAGTTTGTAACGGAAGACGATGCCCCCTGTGGTTGAAACAGGGGGCATCTAAAACTCCATGTCACGCACATGCGACGTGGGGTTTTGCTTGAAGCTCGGCGAGGATTCTCTCTGCGATCACTTCGGCGGCGCTTCTGACTGGAGCATTTGGGCGACCCTCTTGGTAGTGGCACCCGCCTTCATAGGTCTCCCACGAGAGCCATTGAGATCGGTCCAGCCTCACGATATTCAAGGCGTATGAGCCGAACATCGTCTTCGACGCCTCGATCTCCCAATCGCCGTGTTCGATGTGGAACAGAGTCTTTTCGTTGTAGGCATCTCCATGCGAGACGAGCCATTCTACGATGGCATTTGGTGCTTCGTGTGACTGCGCAGTCATTGGTCGGATTCCCTTCCGATGAGGCTCTCGCTGATCCGCCTTCAGGCCAATCATGCAGTCGGTCGCATATCGCCTTGAATTGTTTCAGCAAGTAAGCCCCTTCTACGTCAAAGCGAAGAATGCGTCAAATCGCCGCTCGTCGGAGATGCTCGCCCCATTTTCTGTCAGAAAATGTGGCCACCACACTCTGATAGGTGTGGAGGATCACATGGCAGACAAACAACTTCTTACATCGGCGGTTCGCATTTTCGGCTTGAAAGTTCTGTGCCGCATCTCACAGGCCGAGATTTGCAACGCACTCGGACTTTGTGACCAAAAACAGATGGCTGCTCGGCTGGGTCTCAGCTACGAGGTGTTCCGGTGGCGGATCGCCAAAGGTGACATGCCCAAGCCCAAGATCAAGCTGGCACGGCGTGCCTACTACACCGCAGCGCAAGCGGAGGCCCTTGAAAAGCAGCAGGCGCAGCTAAACAATTCCGCAGCCACAGTCAGGGAGGACAACACGAATGGCTCGTCGAAAGCGTAAACCACAGGTCTACAGTCGTTGGAAAGATGTGCCACGCACGCTGGCGACACGGAGCATGTGGCGAATGCGAGGCAGAAAGGTCAGAGCAAAGACAGAACCGGCAGCGATGTTCGAGCAGATCGAAGAACGGAAGCTGACCGTCATCGACTCCACGGCGAAGATCGTGAAGACCATCCATCTCTACCACGAAGACCAGACGACGCCAATCAATCTCACGCCGTTGGAGCGTGCCAAGCATCTCTTCTATCGGGCGTTCGTGAAGCCAGCCAACCGAAAACGACTCATCAAGCGCTGCAAGGGGGCGTATGTCACTGACTCGACAGGCGAGAGGTATTGGGACACCACGATTGACGAGGAAGGCTGGCGGTCGTTCAACGAGTCTCTGACGCTCCAGCGTGCCGAGAGCCATCTGTCTGGCAGAGAAGAGTTCGGCATCTTTGGTGGGAATTCGTCGTGTCATCTGCTGATCGATCTCGACCTGCACAACGTATTGTACCCGCTGTTCCTCAAACGCCTCGAAGTCTTGCTCGGCCACTTTTACGGGAAGCACCGTTGCCACGTTCAAGTGGCCGAAGGAGACGCCCGTGGCGTTCACATCATCCTATGTTTCGGCACGAAGTCACCTCTGAAGACTCGTCGCCGCTGGTTGAAGAGGCAATTCCAAAAGTTGGAACGAAGGCACCCAGACATCTTCCTCACGGCTGACAGCATAGAGGCGCTGCCGGAAGACGAGCGAAAGACCATTCGGCCCGTCGAAGTGTTTCCAGCCCGCCAGTACGCTCATCGACTTCCGCTGGCAAGAGGACGGATCGTCCTGCTGGACAAGCCACTGCATCTTGTCTGGCGAAAGGGGAAGCTGAGACAGGATGTCGAAGGCTATGCGAACTGGCTGCTTAATCGGAACCGGCAGTACATGGACAAGGATGCGGTCCTGTCATTCGTGCTGGAACGTCTCGATCTTGGTTGCGCCGCCGAGCATTGTGGCAGTGCGACCGTCCCGAAAATTGGTGATCTGGCGAAGAATGTCGGTGCCAAGGAGGATCGTCGCAAGACAGGGAAGCTGCGGGGCAAAACTCGTGGTGAGTTGGTCAAGCTGTGGACCAACGCAGAACTGGGCCTGTTTAAGCATTTCAATGCGGGCGTGATGGTCACGCTCAAAGGTCTCCACGCTCAGGGCTTCACGGAAGACGATGCCGTCGAGATCGTGATGCGTTTCGTGGATGAGTTGCCAGATGTCTCGATCTGTTCCCGACTGCCGGACAAACGAGAGATGGTGGACGCAGACATTCGCCGGATTGCTCAGGGAATCTGGCAGAGCGCACCGACCTACACTTGGCAGGTCGTGGCGTTCGAGTGGGAGAAGATCGGGTTTCAGTTGGGTGACAAGGCAACGTGGGATGCTCGGCGTGAAGCGCCACCGCCTGTGGTGCCATCTGAAATCGAGATCATGTTCACTGACGAGGAGAAGCAGTTGTTGAGAGAAAGGCTTGCACCCATCGTGTTTGGGGAGAAGCAGGCAAAGAAACCAGAAAAGCAGGAGTCGTTGTTCCGAGCGATGGCTTTCTTCCTGCGGTACGTCAAAGGATGTGAGCGTGAGATTCCTGAATCAGCGATTCCCTCAATACTTGGAGATTACGGCCTGAAACTGCGGAATCACGACAAACAGACTGCGTTTTTTCGTTGTTTGCGGCAGATGGAATGGTTGTACGTCGCAGTTGAGTACGACCACCCTCGGAAGAAAGGTGGTGGAGTCACGCATCGGGCAAGACGGTATGGGATCGGGAAGGCAGTGGCCTACAAGTTCGGCGAACCTGCTCCGTTCCTCTCTTCTCTACACCCCCCACAACAAATGGAACTATAGGAACCTCTGCATAATTCGCCCGTATTGTACGGAACCTTTTAACAAGTCGTGA
>JBBITQ010000278.1:0-2024 GCA_037440685.1 Clostridiales bacterium | reverse complement strand
CCGCCCTTGACGGTGATGTCCACCTGCTGCAAGCCGCCGACCACCGCGGCGCTCACGCCCTCGGTCCGGTGTAGCCAGAAATACCAGACGATCCATGCGATGGCCGCGAGGCCGGTCAGGTTAACGATCAACTGGGTCGTGGTCATGCTGCAACCTCCACAGTTTGGGCTCCGGCGGGCGCGGCGAAGCTGCGGGCCCGGAAGAAGCGGAGCCGGTTCGCGTTCGATACCACGGTGACGCTCGAGGCGGCCATGGCCGCCCCCGCCAGGATGGGCGAGAGGAGCAGGCCGAAGACGGGGTAGAGCACCCCAGCCGCGATAGGGATGCCGAGGGTGTTGTAGATGAAGGCGCCGAAAGGGCTCTGTTTGGCGTTCCGCATGGTGGCCTTGGAGACCTCGATGGCGTAGGCGACGCCCTTGAGGCTTCCGCTCATGAGGGTCACGTCTGCCGACTCGATGGCCACGTCGGTGCCCGTGCCGATGGCGAAGCCCACGTCGGCCTCCACGAGGGCGGGCGCGTCGTTGATGCCGTCGCCCACCATACCGACCTTTCTGCCCTCGGCCTTGAGGAGGTGCACCTCCTTGGCTTTGTCTTCCGGCAGCACCTCGGCGAGGACGCGCTGGATGCCCACCTGGCGGGCAATGGCGCGGGCCGTGCGCCCGTTGTCACCGGTGATCATGACCACCTCGAGGCCCAGCTCCTTCAGGACACGGATCGCCTCGAGGGAATCCTCCTTGAGGGTGTCGGCCACCGCCACCACGCCGGCCACGCGGCCGTCCACGGCTACGTACATGGCGGTCTTGCCCTCTTCCTGGAGGTGCAGGACGTGATCCTCGACGGGCGTCACGTCCACGCCTTCCCGCCCCATGAGCTTCAGGTTGCCCACCAGCACGCGTCGGCCCTCGACCCTGGCCACCACCCCGTGGCCAGGCACAGCGTCGAACTCCTCGGGCTCCACCAGCGCTACCCCGCGTGCCCGCGCGCCCCGCACCAGCGCCTCGCCAAGCGGGTGCCCCGAGCCCCACTCCGCGGACGCCGCCAGCCCCAAAACCTCGCCCCTGTGCGAGCCCGGCGCGGCGATCACATCCGTGAGCTCGGGCACGCCTTGCGTGATCGCGCCGCTTTTGCCCACCACGATGGTATCCAGGCGGCACACGCTCTCCAGCGCCTCGCCGTTCCGGATGAACACCCCGTGCTCCGTCGCCTTACCCATGCCCACCATGACGGACATGGGCGCTGCGAGCCCGAGGGCGCTCGGGCACGCAACCAGGAGAACCGCCAGCGCTGCGATCACCGCATGCCGGAGCGGTGGCTCAGGACCGAAACTGATCCACGCGCCAAAGGCGAGAGCGGCCAGGATCATCACTGCAGGGACGAAGTAGCCGGAAAGCACCTCTACGGTGCGAGCGATGGGCGGCTTCGACGCCCGCGCCTCATGCACCATCCTGGCGATCTGGGCCAGCGCCGTGTCCTTACCCACCTTCGTGGCACGGAAGCGCAAGCTCGCGGTCTTGTTGAGCGACGCGCCGATCACCTCGTCGTTCGCGCCTTTGACCACCGGAATCGGCTCGCCCGTGACCGCGGACTCGTCCACCATGCTGCGCCCGTCCAAGACCACGCCGTCTACCGGAACCTTCTCGCCCGGGCGCACCACCACCACGTCGCCAACTTCCACCTCCTCCACGGGAATGTCCATCTCTACGCCGCGCCGGAGCACGCGCGCCGTCTTCGCCTGCAGGGCCTGCAGCTCGCCCATCGCCTCCGAGGCGCGTCCCTTCGCCCGCACCTCGAGCGCCCGACCAAGGACGACCAGCGTGATGACCACCGCCGGCACATCGTAGAACGGCACTGCCGTACCCGCCGGGAAGAGCCCCGGAAACGCCACCGCCACCGTCGAGTAAAGCCACGCCCCGCCGGTACCCAGCGCGATGAGCGTGTTCATGTTCGCGCTCCGGTGCCGGAACGCGCACCAGCCGCCGGCGAAAAACTGGCGCCCACAGTACAGGAGCACCGGAAGGGTCAGC
>JBBITQ010000277.1:0-2004 GCA_037440685.1 Clostridiales bacterium | reverse complement strand
TGCAGCTCCGCAAGTACATGTGAGGCGCGGTCACGCGCCGCGACGCACCTGGCGGCGGCGCTCCCGCTCGCAGGTGCGGCGGTGCTCCTCGTGGGCGCCGCTCCGCTCCTGCTCGTGGGCGCGGCCGCCTCTGGCCGGGCGGACCGCTCCCCCTCGCCGGCCGCCGGCGGGGTCATCCGCCTGCACGTGGTGGCGAACAGCGATGCCCGGGTGGACCAGGAACTGAAGATGAAGGTGCGCGACGCCGTCCTGGCGGAGGTGGGGCCGCGGCTGGCCGCGGCCAGGACCGCCGGGGAGGCGCGGCGCGTGCTGCGGGAGGAGAGCGCGGCCGTCATGGCCGCCGCAAGGGCGGTGGTGCGCCGGGAGGGGCGGGACTATCCGGTGCGCGTGGCGTTCTTCGCCGCCGGCACCCACGAGGCGGTGAAGGTCATCATCGGCGCGGGCGCCGGCCACAACTGGTGGTGTGTGGCCTTCCCGCCCACCTGTCTGGCGGCGGGGGCGCCCGGGACGGCGCGGGCGCCCGGGTGGGACGGCGCCGTCACCGCCTTCCGGCTGCGGGGCCAGCCGGCTGGCGGCCTTGAGGTCCGGTGGGCGCTGGCCGAATGGTGGCACAGGTGGCGCGCCAGGAAGCCCTTGTGGCGCGACCACGGCAGGTCTCAAGTCGCAGGACATGACCGCATATCGTGAAGGAGGAGGGGAGCGGGGCGGAAGGGGGATCCGCCGTGATGAAGATCTCCGACCTGCGCGTGCGGGACGTCATCAACGTCCGGGACGGCAAGAGGCTCGGCAACGTGGCCGACCTGGAACTGGACCTCGAGCAAGGCCGCGTCACCGCCATTGTGGTGCCCGGACCGGGGCGGTTCATGGGCATCTTCGGTCGCTACAAGGATTACGTGATCCCATGGGAAAAAATAATTAGAATTGGCGTGGACGTGATCCTCGTCGAGTTGGACACCTCGACCACAGTGCGGGCCAGCCCCCAGCGGGGCGAGCGGGCGCGTGGGGCCGGGCTCGTGGCCGGGCCGTGGACCGAGGAACGGCAGTAGAGCGGGGGATACCGGTGCCGGAGTGCTTCCACCTCCGCCAGCGCGGGGAAGTGGTCTTCCTGGAGGCCGCGCCGCTCACGGCGACGGGGCTGTGCCGCGCCGTGTGCAGCACGCGCCTGGGAGGGGTGTCGGAAGGGCCTTATGCCTCACTGAACCTGGGCCGCTCCGTGGGCGATGACCCGTCCCGCGTGCGGGAGAACAGGCTCCGCTTCGCCGCGGCGGCCGGGATCGACGCGCAGCGGCAGGTGGCGCCGCGCCAGGTGCACGGCGCGGAGGTGCGGGTGGTGTCCGCCGGGACGCTGGCGGAATGGCCGCCGGGCGACGCACTGTGGCGGGGGGACGGCGAGGCCGACGCCCTGGTCGCCGGGGAGCCGGGGCCGGCGCTCACCATCACGGTGGCCGATTGCGTCCCCGTATACTTCCTCGACCGGGTGCGCCGGGCCGTTGGCCTGGCGCACGCGGGCTGGCGCGGGACGGTCGGGGGCGTGGCCAGCGCGGTGCTGGAGGCGATGGCCGACCATTTCGGGACACGCCCCGCGGACTGCCTGGTGGCCATCGGCCCGTCCATCGGCCCCTGCTGTTACGAGGTGGACGAACAGGTGGTGAACCCCCTGGCGGCGCGGACGGGCCGCTGGGAGGAGGCGGTGCGGGAGCGGGATGGCGGCCGCTGGATGCTGGACCTCAAGGTGGCCAACGCCATCATCCTCACGGAGGCCGGCGTGCCGGAGGCGAACATCTTCGTCAGCGGATACTGCACCGCCTGCCGGCGCGACTTCTTCTACTCGCACCGGGGGGAAGGCGGCGTCACCGGCCGGCTGGCGGCAGTCATCAGCCTGTCATGAGGGCCTCGATAGGGGTGCAAACGGCATGATCGACGCTTCTCTAGCCGCGGGGGACGACTTGGCCGCCAGGCTGGCCGCGGTCAGGGCGGCTGTGGCGCGGGCGGCCGAACGGGCGG
>JBBITQ010000276.1:0-2023 GCA_037440685.1 Clostridiales bacterium | reverse complement strand
GGCAGTTCCGGTTCCCCGATGGCGTACGGCTGGTGGATGGGGGCCTGGGAGGCCCCGGGCTTCTGGGCGTCGTGGAGGGAGTGGAGGCGCTGATCGCGGTGGACGCCGTGCGCGGTGGGCACCCTCCCGGCACGCTCTACCGCATCCCGGCCAGCGAGCTGCTGCGCGCCGGGGGCGGTGGCCCGGGCAGCATGGCGGCCCGGGTTTCCTCCGGAGGGCTACTCTCCTACCACGAGGCCGGGCTTCTGGACCTCATCGCCGCCGCCCTGCAGGCGGAGCCGGGGTTGCGGGCGATCATCCTCGGCGTGGAGCCCGCGGAGACGCGGGAATGGGGGATGGAACTCTCGGAGCCGGTGGCGGCTCGGGTCCCACAGCTAGTCGATCTGGTGCTGACAGAACTGACAGCCTTGGGTGTCGGTTGGGAAAGGGCGGGGGAGGCCGGCTGAGGCCGGCCGCCCCTTCCCAACCGGGATGTATTTCTGCCGGCTGTGCGTAGCACGAATTCGCCAAAGGGTGCTATCGAATCCCTCGGGGGTGGAGCCGTGAGCGACTCGGTGGTGCGCTTCGGGGTCTCCATGAACCGTCAATTGCTGGACAGGTTTGACCGGTACGTCACCGAGCGCGGCTATGCCAATCGGTCCGAAGCCTTGCGGGACTTGATTCGGGACCGGCTGGTGGAGGAGTCCTGGTCGAGCGGCGACGGCCACGTAGCGGGGGCGGTGGTGCTGGTGTATGACCACCACCGCAGTGGGGTGCCGGAAGCCCTCACCGATGTCCAGCACGACCACCTGGGAGTGGTGGTCGCCACGGCGCACGTCCACCTGGACGAGAGCCACTGTCTGGAGGTGGTCATCCTGAAGGGGCAGGCGGGGGAAGCCCGCGCCGTCGCGGAACGCCTCCTCGCGGTGCGCGGCGTAAAGCACGGGCGCGTTCTGGTCACGGGGGCCGGGGTATCCCTCCCGTGACCGTCGCCCCGCGGCCCCGGAACGGCCGGCGGCCAGTTCCGGCGCCGGAAGGGAGGAGGAGGTGTTGGTGAGATGCATATCCCGGACGGCTATCTGAGTCCGCAGACTTGTCTGGTGTTGGCCGGGGCGGCGGCGCCGGTCTGCCGTCACGCGCTGCAGCGGGTGCGCCGGGAAACCGGTGACAGGGGAGTTCCTGCATTGGCGCTGGGCGCGGCCTTCGCCTTCACCGTGCAGATGCTGAACGTCCCCGTCCCGGACGGGACGACGGCTCACGCCACGGGGGCGGCGCTGGCGGCGGTGGCGCTGGGGCCGTGGGCGGCTGCCGTGGCCCTCACGGTGACGCTCGTCCTGCAGGCCCTCGTCTTCGCCGACGGCGGTTCCCTGGCCCTGGGCGCCAATGTCTGGAACATGGCGATCCTGGAGCCGTTCGCCGCGTACTGGGTGTACAGGTTGCTCGCGGGGAGGCGGGCGGACTCGAGGCGGCGCGCGTGGGCGGCCGCGGCCGGGGCCTATGCCGGCATCAACCTGGCGGCGTTGGCGACGGCCGTGGAACTGGGCCTGCAGCCTCTCCTGTTCCGGGGGCCGGACGGAACGCCACTGTATGCCCCGTACCCGCTGGCGGTGGCCGTTCCGGCCATGACCTACGCCCACCTGCTCGTGGCCGGACCCCTGGAGGCCCTGGTCACCGGCCTGGCGCTCGCTTACCTGGCCCGAACGGGGTATGTGCTGCATGGTGACGGCGCGGTCGCGAGCGCGGCTGGGCCGATGGGGAGCAGGGGGAGCGGGGCGGCCAAGGTATCCCGCGGACGATCCTGGTGGCTGGTGGGCGCGGCTTTCCTGGCTGCCCCGCTTGGTCTCCTCGCCGGGGGGACGGCTTGGGGGGAATGGGGACCGGCTGAGCTCCAAGCCCGGCTGGGTTATGTCCCTGCGGGCCTGGCACGGCTGGCGGATGCCTGGAGAGGGCTCCTGCCCGACTACGCGGTACCCGGCCTCGCGCAGGGTTCTGGACTTACCCCGGTTTTGTGGACAGTTTAGCGCTTGGTGAGCGCCTCCTCCAT
>JBBITQ010000275.1:0-2025 GCA_037440685.1 Clostridiales bacterium | reverse complement strand
GTGCGCGAAGGCGCAACCGTCGCCATCGCCGACATCAATCTGGAACGGGCTGAGGAGACGGCGCGGGAGATCGGCCCGCAGGCCTATGCCGTGCATCTCGACGTGACGAAGCAGGACAGCATCGACGCCGCCATCCGCGCCGTCCTCCACCCGGGCGCCGGGGCCGTGGTGGTCTTCCTGGGGACCGTCCGCGGCGTGACCGGCGCCCAGCGCACCGCGGCCATCGAATATGAGGCCTATGCGGCGATGGCCGAGCGGGAGCTGGCACGGGTCGCCGCGGAGGTGGCCGGGCGCTGGCCTGCCGTCCGACTGCACCTCGTGCACCGCGTCGGGCGCCTGGAGGTGGGCGAGGTGAGCGTGGCCGTGGCGGCCTCGGCGCCGCACCGGCCCGAGGCTTTCGCCGCGTGCCGCTACGCCATCGACCGCGTCAAGGAGATCGTGCCGATCTGGAAACGGGAGATCTCCCCCGACGGCGCCGGGACGTGGATCCACTGGCACTCTGGCGGCGGCGCGGGCGACGGCGGTGCGGGCGAGGGCGAACCGCCGGCTGGGGAGGAGGGGCGCGGATGCGGCAGGACCTGAGGGCTCAATCCGCCCCGGAACCCCGGGGGAAACCCGATCTCCCGCCCCTCCGCCTCGACCGCTGGGAACTGGGGGGCGCGCTCGGCGACGTAGGCGTGCTCTTCCCCATAGCCATAGCACTCATCACTCTGAACGGCATGAACCCGACGGCGGTCTTCCTCACCGCCGGCCTCCTGTACGCCGGGGCGGGGCTCTACTACCGGCTTCCCATCCCGGTCCAGCCCCTGAAGGCCATGTCCGCCCTGGCGCTGGCCCTGCACGTCGGGCCGGCGGCGATCGCGGCCGCGGGCGCCCTCATGGGCGTGATCCTGCTGCTCCTCGGCGCCACCGGCCTCGCCGGCCATGTCGCCCGCATCTTCCCGTGGCCTCTCGTGCGCGGCATCCAGCTCGGCATCGGACTCCTCCTCATGAAGACCGGCTGGGGGCTGATCTCCGGGCCCCTCTTCGGCGTCCCGGGCGCGGCCCACGCTGGCGGCCCCGCGCTCGCGAGCGTGGCTCTGGGCGGCCTCGCCCTCCTTGCCCTCGTCCGGTTCGCGCCAGGCCACCGCGTGCCCACCTCCCTGGCCGTCCTCGGGGCCGGCGCCGCCCTCGGCCTGGCCCTCGGGGGCGACCTGCCGCGCTTGCAACCCGGCCCGGCTCCCCTCGCGCCGGCGCTCCCCGCCGGCACCGACCTGGCGTTGGCCCTGACCGCCCTGGTCCTGCCCCAACTGCCGCTCACCCTGGGGAACGCCATCGTGGCCACCGCAGACGCCGCCCGATGCTACTTCGGATCCCAGGCGCACCGCGTCACGGCCCGCGCCCTGGCGGTGAGCCTGGGCCTGGCCAACTGCCTGGCCGGGGTCATCCAGGGGATGCCGGTCTGCCACGGCGCGGGCGGGCTCACCGCCCATTACCGGTTTGGCGCCCGCACCGGCGCCGCCCCCCTAATGATGGGCCTCATCTGCCTCGCCCTGGCCGCCGGCCTGGGACGCAGCGCGGCCGCCTTCCTGGGCCTCACCCCACTGCCCGTGCTGGGCGCCTTCCTGGCTTACGTGGGGCTGGAGCACGCCGTGCTGGTGGCCGACCTCCAGACGCGCCGCGACTACCTGGTCGCCCTGGGGGCAGGTGCCACCGCGCTGGTCACGGGCAACATGGCCTGGGCCATGGCCGCTGGCGCTCTCCTCCTGGCAGCCTGGCGCGCCGGAGCCCCGGCGCAGGACGACGCGAAAGGACGTGGGATCACATGCTGACGGTTCCAGAGGCGCGCCGCATCCTCCTGGAGGCCGCGCCTGCACCGGAAACCGAAGAGGTGGACCTGCCGGAGGCGGCGGGGCGGGTCCTGGCCGCCGACGTCACGGCGGGGGAAGACGTCCCCGGCTTCGACCGCGCCGCCATGGACGGCTACGCCGTCCGCGCCGCAGACGTGGCGGCCGCGGCACCGCACCGGCCGGTCACCCTGCGCGT
>JBBITQ010000274.1:0-2044 GCA_037440685.1 Clostridiales bacterium | reverse complement strand
GGGGTAAGTCCAGTCGTGCTGCTGGACGCCGTGCTCCTGGAGACGGTCACGGTCGACGCGGTGATCCTCGATGAGATCGTAAGTCAGGCCCACAAGCAGGTGCTGGTCGTCAAGACGAAGGTCCCACCTCCGCCGCCGCCACCGCCTCCACCACCTGTCCTGGGCGAGCAGGTGCTGGTGGTGGATCAGAAGCCTTTGCCGGCCATCAAGCTCAAGCGCGTGGACGCCGAGGTGCGGAACGTCTCCGCCACCGCCCTCACCGACAAGGTGTTGGTCCAGGGGCTGATCCAGAAGCAGGTGGCCTTCGTGAGCGTGGACAACGTCGTCCGGTTCGCTGAGGAGGACATCCCGTTCTCTCACCCCATGAGCGTTCCAGGCGTCAAACCGGGCGACCGCGTGACCGCCGCCGCCCGGGTGGAGTTCGTGATCCCGGAACTCGACGCCGCAAGGGGCATCCTGAAACAGAAGATCGTGCTGGTCGTGGACGTAGCGCGGTAGGAGGAGGCCGGGGAGGGACGCCCCGGCCTCCGCGCGTGCGGGTGAGCATGACGCGGCGCCACAGGGCACATCTTACACGGAGAAGACACCCAAGGAGGCTGCGAGCGATGAGGCCGTGTCCATACGTGCGCGCCACGTTCGTGCCGCGCAGAGCCGCCGACGAGGCGCGGATCGTCCGCATCTTCGGGCGTCAGAAGGTCCCGCTGGATCAACTGATCCTCGAGATCACCGAGAAGGCGATGATCGATTCCGATGGCCTCATCGTCGGCGGGACGGTGGAGGGCCTGCGCCAGCGCGGTTGCCTGCGCGGCGAGCACTCCTCCTGCCCCGACTACGCGGCTCGCGTTGCGGACGTGACTCTAGTCGGGTTGGACTAGGCCTTCATGGCCATCGTCCAGCCCTTTCAGCCCAAAAAGGTCTCATTTTCGAGCTGGCGGCAGGAAAATCAACAGTTTTCGACGAAGTGCTGGCGTACAATACCTGTTTTGGGTTGCCCCCGGGTGTGCGCCTGCGTTGAGATGGAAGGATCGCCTGAGAGCTGTCACCTTGGTCATCATACCCCACGGCGGCGGACGCAGCCGGGCGCTGGCGATGCCTCCCTGGCTCGTGATAGCCATGGCTTTGCTCGCCGTGGCGGCAGGGTCGGCGGGCGTCGTATTCTTCCAGCGCCACATGAACCTGGCGCGGCAGGTGGAGGAATGGCGGCGGCAGCAGGCTGTCTACCGGCGCCAGAAGGCCGAGATCGCCGCCATGGCCCAGAAGGCCGAGGCCCTGGATCAGCGGCTGAGGCAACTGGAGGAACTGGATCAGAAGGTCCGGGGATTGCTGCGGGAGAAGGAACCCGCGCTCCTTCCGCCCGCGGTTGCGGGCGCGGCCGTGGCTCCGACACCGCAGCGAGCGGTCTCGGACCCGCTGGCTGACGCCCGGGTGCTGCTGGAGGCGACGGCCAGCCGCGTGGGCAGCGCGGAGCAGAGCCTCGCGGAGCTCTGGCAGGACCTCAACCTCAGGGCGGAAGCGCTGCGTGCCATCCCTTCCATCCCCCCCGTGCGGAGCGGCATCTCGTCGGGCTTCGGGTGGCGGGTGTCGCCCTTCGGGTACCGGGAGGAGTTCCACCATGGCCTGGACATGCCCGCTCCCTATGGCGCGCGCGTGGTGGCCACCGCCGATGGGGTGGTGACCTTCGCGGGCTGGAGCGGGCAGTACGGGAGGATGGTCGTGATCAGGCACCGGTACGGGTTCGAGACAGTGTACGGCCACCACTCGCGGCTGGCCGTACAGCAGGGGCAACGGGTGCGGCAGGGGCAGGTTATCGGTTATGTCGGGAGCTCGGGGCGATCCAGCGGGCCGCACGTGCACTACGAGGTGTGGGAGGACGGCAGGCCGGTCAACCCGGCGCGCTACCTGCACCTGAGCATGTCCACGATCACGCAGGTGCGGGCGTGGGAGCGCGTGGCCCGTCAAAAGGGGTGGGTGACGACGGCGGCCGAGCGCAACCGGCTGGTCGACGAGGGGAGCTTCTTCGAGGTCAAACGGCTCTTCGCCCCGG
>JBBITQ010000273.1:0-2045 GCA_037440685.1 Clostridiales bacterium | reverse complement strand
CGTCGTCCGTCAAGGTTTCCCCTCCCTCGCTCGTCAGCCGCGGCCGCCCACCAGGCAGCGGCGGATGCGGATGTGGGGCGCCCAGTGGCTCACCGGCAAGGGCGACTGGCCGCCCTTGCCGCAGCCGCCCCCGTCGTCGCGGCGCCCCATCTCCCGGCCGATGGCGTCGATCTCGTGCAGCGTGGCGAAGACGTTCCCCGACAGGGTGGGGTTCTTGATCAGTTCGGCGATCCGGCCGTCGCGGATCATGTAGGCGACCATGGAGGTGAAGGTGAACATCTCCCCCATGGTCTGGCCGCCGTAGAAGCCCTTGGCATAGATCCCCAGCCTCACGTCGCGGATCATGTCCTCGAAGGAGGCGTCGCCCGGCTCGATGCAGGTGTTGCGCATGCGCACGATGGGGGCGAAGCGGTAGTTGATCGCCCGCGCGTTGCCGGTCGGCCGCTCGCCCATCTTCCCCGCCGTCTCGCGGGAGTGGAGCCGGCCCACCAGCTTGCCTTCCTTGATGAGGTATGTCTTCTCGGTGGCGACGCCCTCGTCGTCATACTTGAGGTACCCGCGGGAGCCGACGTCCACGCCGCTGTCGTAGATGTTCAGGATGGGCCGCCCGAAGGTGCGGCCTAGCTGCATCACCTGCTTGAGGTTCTCGTTCTCGTAGAGCCCGTCGGCCTCGCTCAGGTGGCCGAAGGCCTCGTGTACGAACACGCCGGCCAGCACCGGATCCAGCACCACGGTGTACTCGCCGCCGGCGGCGACCGGCGCGTCCAGCAGCGCGCTGGCGGTGGCGCAGGCGTCGGTGATCTGCTCCTCCAGCCCGAGCACGGCGCGGTAGTCGTTGGAGCTGCCGAAGGGGACGCTCACCTGCTGGGTCTGGCCGTCCTTGGAGGCGATGGCCGCCACGGCGCCGCCCATGTCCATCCGCTCCTGCTCGATGTAGGTGCCCTCCGAGTTGGCGAAGAAGAGGCGCGTGTAGCGGTCAAAGTACCGGACGGAGGAGCTGGTGACGTGCCGGCCGAACGAGAGGACGCGCTCGTTGTATCCCCGCAGGAGGTCCGCCTTGGCCTCCAGGCTCACCTGGCGGGGGTCGGCCAGGAGTGCGGGCCGCGCGCGGTCGCGCACCACCGGTACCGGCGCCAGCCGCACCGCTTCGGGGCGGGCGGCCGCGGAGAGGCGCGCCTGCCTGATGGCCAGGGCCACCTTCCCCTCCAGGTCCTCCAGGCTGTTGAAGGAGACGAAGCCCCACCCGCCTCTCACCAGCGCGCGCACGCACCCGCCGTAGTCCACCGCCTGGCCGATGGTCTCCAGGACCGGACCCCGGAACTCGATGCGCGTGGAGCGTGTCTCCTCGACGCGGATCTCGATGTGATCGGCTTTGGCGTTCCTCACGAGCGAGGTGAGCAGGCTCTCCATGGGCTTCCCCCTGTTCGGGCGGCGTATGCTTCTCTCTGGATTCATTCGGCTCCCCGCGGGCGATTCCTCTTACAGATATCCCCAGGATATCCACCGATGTGGAAAATGCTGGCGCCAGCGCGGGGCCGTTCAGGAAAAAGTATGCCCAGAGGCGGGAGGATGGCGCCCTTCGCGCGGGGAAGAAAAAACCTGAGACCCGCGGGGGCGCGGGTCCGGCGGAAGGGGGGACCGGTCGCGTGCGCAGGGAGGTTTCTGCCGGAGGCGTCGTGTTCCATCGCGACGCCTCCGGCGTGCGGATCCTTCTGATCCAGGACCGCTTCGGCCGGTGGAGCCTGCCGAAGGGGCACCTGGAAGAAGGGGAGACGGCGGTGCAGGCGGCGCTGCGGGAGGTGGAGGAGGAGACCGGGATCAAAGGGGTCGTCCGCGCCGCGCTTCCCGCGACGCGTTACTTCTTCCACGACCGCGGCGAGCTGGTGGAGAAGACGGTGCACTACTTCCTCATCGAGGCCGCCGGCGGCGCCGCCCGGCCGCAGGCAGGGGAGATCGCCGCCGTGGGCTGGTTCGGGCCGGACGAGGTGGAGGGGCTCGCGCATTACGAGAACAACCGTCCCGTCCTCCGCGCCGCGCTGGACCTG
>JBBITQ010000272.1:0-2050 GCA_037440685.1 Clostridiales bacterium | reverse complement strand
GGCCGCGAGGAGGCCTTCCAGGGCGCGCCGGTAATCGGCAGCCGTCCGGTCCAAGTGGTAGACGCGCCGCACCGTATCGTCGGCGCCTATGAGGTCGAGGAGGACCTGCGCCACCGCCGCCTCCCGCAGGCCCCGGGCCAGGGCGCGGTCCGCGAGCCCGGTGTGCACCACCACCCGCAGGCCCAGTTCGGCCGCCCGGCGCAACCCGCTGAGATATGGCCCCAGAGGCACCACGCCCTCCGGCGTGCACCCCCCGCTGACCAGGAGCCCCCGCGCCCCGCGCGCCGCCAGTTCCTCCACCGCCCGCACGAACCGATCCGGGCTGCCCGCGGGGGTCATGTGCGCGAGCAACTGCCGTCCGCAGTGATCGCATTCCAGGGCGCAGGCGGAGCCGGTGACGCTGAACACTGGAAAGCAGGATCGGGTGTTGCAGAACGATCCGGCACGGTAGTGCTTGTTCCCCGGTGCCGACACCACCAGTTGCGCGGGGAAGTGGCGGTGCCGGAGTTCCCAGGCCCCCTCCAGCACCTCCGCGAGCGGCGCGTGGCGCGCCTCAGCCAGGACCGCCCTAGGCGCCGCGCTCATCTGCCGCCAGCCCTTCCCAGAGCTGCTGCCGCACGTCGGCCAGGTCGCCCGCCTCTAGGGGGAACGGATAATTGCGCAGCGGGCCGCTGGGGCGCTCGTTCCCGAAAGGCCGGTTGCAGGCGACCTCCCCCGTTTCGTCGGGACAGCCGGAGGTCATGAACGCCTTCCCCTCCGCCAGGAGCGGTTCGATGTCCAGGCCGAAGTCCACCACCTGCCCCCGGGCGTTGAAGCGCATGGCCTCCATGCGGCCCAGGTCCTCGTCGATTATGTAGCGGGCCAACTGCACGCGCCGGTACTGGCCCAATGGCGGCGGCTCCAGGTCCTGCAGCCGGCTCCCGGCCTCCGGGAAGAAGGAGAAGAGGTGCGTGAGCGCCCCCAGGTCGTGGGCGCGCTGTATGGTGGCGATCATCTCCCGCTCGGTCTCGCCCAGCCCCACGATCAGGTGCACGCCGGCGTTGCCGCGGCCGAAGACCTCCACGCACCACTGCAAAACCCGCCAGGAGTGCTCCCAACTGTGGGGACTCCCGGAGCCGCGGCCGCGATGCGCGTCGAAGAGCTCCGGCGTCGCCGCGTCGATGGCCACGGCGACGCGGTCCGCCCCCGCCTCGCGTAGCGCCTCCACGTCGGCGCGGCTGTGGAACAGGCTCGCCGCCACCAGGGCGCTCACCAGCATGTCCGTCTCCCGGCGGTAGCGCGCGATGACGGCGATGGCGTCCTCCAGGGCGCGCGGGTGCGTGACCATCCCCACGCACACCCGGCGCACCCGATGGCTCACCGCCCGCGACCGGTCTATCAGCACGTCAAGGGGGTACACGGGCCAGGGGACGCGGATGAACGTCCGCCCCTCCGGTTCGGCCGCCCGCTCCCTGGCCATGCCGCAGTAGGTGCAGTTGGACCGGCAGCCGTCCTCGTACGCCTGCAGGAGGTTGATGCACCCCAGCTCCGCCCCGCGGTGGAACCGGCCGGGCACGAGCCCCAGCGTCATGGCCGCCGCCAGGCTCGTGCTCATCACCCACGGGTGTTCCCTGCCGCTATCCACGCGCCATCCTCCCTCCCTCAGCCGGGAGCCGCCCCGCCCAGAAGGCGGGGAAGCTCACCCAGGTGCGCCTGACCAGGGCCGGGAAATCCACCCGGCCCCAGAGCCGGTCGCACTCCTCGCGGCGCGCCGCGCCCCAGGCCAGGTGTTCGCCTAGCGCCGCCCTCAGCCCGGCATCGTACCCGGCCAGGGCGCTTTCGCCCCGCCGTAGCCCCTCCGCCGCCGCGGCTCCCGCCAGGCGGCCGCTCACCACCGCATGGTGGACGCCGGCCCCGGTGATGGGGTGCGCGAGCCCGGCGGCGTCCCCCGCGAGCAGGAAGCGACCCCTGCGCACGCGGGGGAGCATCCCTCCCACCGGTATCCAGCCGCCCGTGGCGCGGATGGGGGGGCCGGCGACCTTTCCGGCCGCGCCCAAGGCGGAGAGGAACC
>JBBITQ010000271.1:0-2053 GCA_037440685.1 Clostridiales bacterium | reverse complement strand
TCCCGGATCGCCCGCTCGAAGACGGCTCGCTCAGCCTTCGACGAGAGGTACGCCCCCACGCCCATGGACATCGCGCCGGCCAACATCTCCACCAGGCCCCCGACGAGCACGATCCCGCTCGCAGACGTCGCTCCGTGCAACCCGGCCACGAAGCCAACGGTCGACAGCAGCCCGTCCTGGACGCCGAAGACCGCCTCCCGGATGCGCCCCAGCCGCGCCACCCGCTCCTTCTTGGCAACCGTGGACGGCATCGCCCCACCTCCCGGCGAACGCTACGCGGACGCCTCAGCATCGGGCTGCCAGTCGGCCGGGCACTGCCGGCCGGTCTGCAGCGCCTTGAGCACCCGCAGGGTCTCCTCGACGCTCCGGCCCACGTTCTTGTGGCTGAGCACGCAGTACTCGACGCACCCGCCGGGGCCGATGATGAACGTGGCCCGCTGCGCGCGCCCCTCCGCCTCGTCCAGGACGCCGTAGGCTCGGGACACCATCCCGCCCTCATCGCTGAGCAGCGGGTAATCCACGCCCCCCAGCTCGCGCGCCCAGGCGAGGTGGCTCTCGACGGAATCGACGCTGACCCCCAGCACCTCGCAGCCGCTGGCGCGGAACGCCTGCAGGCGCTGCTGAAACCCCTTGACCTCCGTGGGGCAGACGAAGGAGAAATCGGCGGGATAGAAGAATAGCACGACCCACTTCCCCCGGTAGTCCCGCAAGGCGAACCGTCCCCTGCGGCCACCCTGCATGCCGGGGAGGGAAAAGTCGATGGCTCTGTCACCGATGACCAGCACGGGCTCCACCTCCTTCGCCGCCGGCCGCGGGGTTCAGCGCGGCTGGAAGCGCACCCGGGCCACCCGGCGCTTACCCACCTGGAGCACCAGACCGTCCGTCACCGCCACCTCCGCGCCGGGGTCGCTCAGGCGCTCCCCGTCCAGGCGCACCGCCCCTTCCTCGATCTTGCGTCGCCCCTCGCTGGTGCTCGCCACCAGCCCGCAGCGGACCAGCAGGCGGGGCAGCCACACCCTCCCGCCGGGGAACTCGTCGGGGCTGAGCCGCACCTCGGCCATCTCCTCCGGGAGCTCGCCCAGGCGGAAGCGCCGCACGAAAGCGTCTTCCGCGCGCCGGGCGGCCTCGGCGTCGTGGTACATCGTGACCAGTTCGCGCCCCAGGCGCATCTTCGCGTCGCGGGGATTCAGAGACCCGGCGCGCATCCCCGCCTCCATCGCCCTGATCTCCGCCAAGGGCACGGACGTCAGGAGCTCGAAATACCGGACGATGAGTGTGTCGGGGATGGACATGGTCTTGCCGTACATCTCTTCGGGCGGCTCGTCGATGCCTATGTAGTTCCCGAGGCTCTTGCTCATCTTCTGGACCCCGTCCAGGCCCTCGATGATGGGGGTGACCATGGCCACCTCGGGTTCCTGGCCATACTCCCGCTGGATATCCCGGGCCATCATCAGGTTGAAGGTCTGGTCCGTGCCGCCCAGTTCGACATCCGCCCGGAGCGCCACGGAGTCATAGCCCTGCATGAGCGGGTAGAAGAACTCGTGCACGTGGATGGGCCGGCCCTCGCGGTAGCGCTTGGCGAAGTCGTCGCGCTCCAGCATCCGCGCCACCGTCACCCGCGCCGCCAGTTGCACCACGTCTGCGAACCGCATGGGGGCCAGCCAGCGGCTGTTGAAGTCGATGATCGTGCGCTCGGGGTCGAGGATCTTGAAGACCTGGCGGGCGTAGGTCTCGGCGTTGGCCTTGACCTCTTCCTCGGAGAGCTGGCGGCGCGTCTCCGACTTCCCCGACGGATCGCCGATGCGGCCGGTGAAATCGCCGATGAGACAGATCACCTGATGGCCCAGGTCCTGGAACTGGCGCAGCTTCCGCAGGACGACGGTATGACCCAGGTGGATGTCCGGCGCCGACGGGTCGAGTCCCAGCTTCACCCGCAACGGCTCCCCCGTCTCCCGCGACCTCCGTAGCTTGGCGCGTAGTTCCTCTTCCGAGATGATCTCCGCCGTGCCACGGCGCAATAGTTCGAGCTGCTCTTCGATCGAAAGACCGTTCA
>JBBITQ010000270.1:0-2064 GCA_037440685.1 Clostridiales bacterium | reverse complement strand
CACCCCGGGGAGAAGCTCGCCCTTGCCGGGGGGATGCTGCTCCTCAGCCTGACGGTGCCCCCCCTGCCGGGGTCGCTGCTCGTCGCGGCGGTGATGGGAACGGCCACGGTTGGCGTGGCGGGCGTCCCCTGGCGGGACTACCTGCGGGTGCTGGCGGTGCCGGCCGGGTTCATCGCCGGGGGGGCGGTGGCCATGGGGGTGAGCGTTGGGTTCGGCGGAGGCGGGTGGCGCGTGGCCCCGTCGCCGGAGGGGATGGCGGCGGCCCTCCCGGTGGTCCTGCGCTCTCTGGCCGCCGTGTCCAGCCTGAGCTTCTTGGCCTTGACCACGCCTGTGCTGGAACTGGCCGGTCTCCTGCGCCGCTGGCGCCATCTGGAGGGTGCCGTCGACCTGGCCCTCGCCGTCCACCGGTTCCTCCACGTCCTTACCGGGACCGCGGCCGCCATGCGCACAGCCCAGGAGGCGCGGCTCGGGTATGCGACGCCCGGGCGCGCTTATCGCTCCCTGGGCCTGCTGGCGGCCTGCCTGCTCCCCCGCGCCCTCGGCCAGGCCGCGCGCCTGGAGAGGGGCCTCATGGCGCGGGGTTACCAGGGCAGCCTGGGCACGCTGCCGGTGGAGCGCAGGCTCTCCCCGGCGGCGCTGGCGGGCGCGGCAGGCCTGGTGCTCGGCGTCGCGGCCCTGAGCCTGTGGTGGGGCTGAGGTGGTCTCCGGCGTGATCCTCGAGGCGGAGGGGCTGGTGTATCGTTATCAGGACGACGCGTGGGCCGTGAAGGGGGTCGACCTGGCGGTCGGACGGGGGCAGAAGGTGGCGGTTCTGGGTGCCAACGGCGCCGGCAAGTCCACCCTCCTGCTCCTGTTGGACGGCATACTGCGCCCCCACCACGGTGTGATACGTCTTGAGGGGCGGCCCTTTCGCTACACCCGGGAGGGCCTCGCGGCGTGGCGGCAGCGCGTGGGCCTGGTGATGCAGAACCCCGATGACCAGCTCTTCGCCCCCACCGTCTACCAGGACGTGTCCTTCGGCCCCCTGAACCTCGGCCTGCCCGAGCCGGCGGTGCGCGCGCGGGTGGAGGAGGCCCTGCGGGCGCTGGAGATCTGGGATCTGCGGGACCGGCCCCCGCACCTGCTCAGTTTCGGGCAGAGGCAGCGGGTCGCCATCGCCGGGGCAATGGCCATGCGCCCCCTCGTCCTCCTCCTGGACGAGCCGACGGCGTGGGTCGACCCCGAGGGCACGGAGCAGTTCCTGGGGTTGCTCGAACGGTTGCGCAACGAGGGGACCGCCCTGGTCATCGCCACCCATGACATGGATCTGGCCTACAGGTGGGCGGACGAGGTGGTCGTCCTCAGCGAGGGGGCGGTGGTGGCGCAGGGACCGCCCCAGACGGTGCTGGCGGACGAAGCGCTCCTCGCCCGGTCCCGGCTGCGCGCGCCCTGGCTGGTGCAGGTCGCGGCGCTCCTGCGCGGACTGGGCCTGGTGGCGGAAGGTGACCCGCCCCGCGGGTTGGGGGAGTTGCGCAGCGCCATGGGGCGGCGCTCCGGCCGGGGGTCGTAGCCCCCGCCAGTGGGGCCCGCGTCGGCGGGCGACGGGAGGGATGCGGTGGATGTGGTTCATGGTGATCGCGGTGGGCGCCGCCGCGGGGATGATCAGCGCGTTGCTCGGCGTGGGGGGCGGGATCCTCATGGTGCCCGCCATGATCTTCCTCCTGAAGGTGGAGACCCACCGGGCGATCGCGACGTCTCTGGCGGCCATGCTCCCCATCATCGCAGTGGGGCTGGGCCGGCACTACAGCTTCGGCAACGTGGACCCGAGGATGGCCCTCCTCCTGGCCGCCGGGGGCGTCATGGGGGCCTACTTCGGAGCGGGCGCGGCAGCGGCGCTGCCCGGCCAGATCCTGCAGCGCATCTTCGGCGCCGTGCTCCTGGTCGTGGCGGCGCGGATGCTCCTCGGCCGCTGACCACCCGGCTTGTGGCTTCGGTCGTCCCCGGTTTCTGACGGCGCCGGCATCTCTCAATTGACTTTCTAAAACGCGAACAATTAGAATTTAACGTGGTCTGCGCACAGCCGCG
>JBBITQ010000269.1:0-2083 GCA_037440685.1 Clostridiales bacterium | reverse complement strand
GCGCCAGGCGCGGGAAGCGCCGCCCCAGGCGGGCGGCGAGGTCGCCCACCGTGGCGCCGCCTGGAACCGCCTCCGTGACGCTGCGGCAACCCGCGGCCTCCGCGGCGCCGGCGAAGAGGAGCACCTCCACCGTCAGCAGATTTCCTGTCACCAGAGCCTGTTCCGCCATAGCTATCCCCCGATCTCGGACATGGCCTCTTGCGGCACCCCGATGCCAGAGCCGTCCGGGGCGATCCCGTGCCACTCGGGCTTAAGACCCGCGGCGCGGACCAGGGCCGCGGCGATCCCGGCGTCGACCTCCTCCTCCGGCGCCGCCGAACGCAGGAGAGGGCGCAGGTCCACCTCGCCCTCCCGGAGAAGGCAGCTACGGATCCGGCCGTCCGCGGTCAACCGGAGCCGGTCGCAGCCGTGGCAGAAGGGCCGGCTGATGGAGGCGATGATCCCCACGGTGGCCGCGCGGCCGGCCACCCGGTAGCGGCGGGCCGGGTCGCTGGCGGCGTCCTGCACCGCCTCCATGCGTCCGAGGGCCGCTTCCAGCCTCCCCAGGACCTCCTCCGCGGGCAAAAAGCGCTTTCGCCAGTCGGCGGCACCGCAGCCGATGGGCATGTACTCGATGAACCGGACCTCCCAGCCGCGTTCCAGGCCGAACCGGGCCACCGCGGCCAGTTCGTCCTCGTTCACCCCGCGCATGGCGACCGTGTTCAGTTTAATGGGGAAGCCGGCCGCGGCCGCGGCCTCCAGCCCTTGCAGCACGTCTGCGAGGGAGCCGCCGCGGGTCAGGGCGGCGAAGACGCCGGGCCGCAGGGTGTCCAGGCTGACGTTGAGCCGGTCGAGGCCGACGGCGCGCAGGGCCTGCGCGTAGCGGGCGAGGAGGGTCGCGTTGGTGGTCATGGCGATCTCGCCGAGGCCGGGTATGGAGCGGAGACGGGCCACCAGGTCCACCACGCCGGGCCGTAGCAGGGGCTCGCCTCCCGTGAGCCGCACCTTTCTCACGCCGGCCGCTACCGCCACCCGCACCACGCGCTCCAGTTCGCCGGCGGAGAGGAGGCGCTCCGCCGGGAGCCAGGCCGCGCCCCCCGCCGGCATGCAGTAGGTGCAGCGCAGGTTGCAGCGGTCCACCACGGAGATCCTCAGGTAGCGGATCGTGCGTCCGTAGGAGGCGGCGATACCCACCCTCTTCACCCCGCCCTCGACCGTTGTGATCCATCCCGGCTCCCGTCAGCGCAAGGGCGGCGGCAGCTCCAAAAGATTCGGGCCGCCTTGCGCACCCGCCGGAAAGGGAACGGCGGCAGGCGTGCAACGCGGCCCGACCGTTCTCCTTTCCAAATTCGGGAGGCAAGGCCGTTTCCCGCCTTACCCTGTCGGCCGGCGGCCATGGGCGCCGGGGCGCCTGTAGGCCGGTCGGCTCGGAGAACCGGGATCATCATGCTGTTGGGCGCTGACTTCGCTTGCGTCGGAGTCAGCGCAGGACTTCGATTTGATTATTCTCCGACAGGCGCCGCTTTCCTGCTGCCTGCGGCCTGGCAAATGGTTACTCGCGGCCACGCGAAGCGTCACGCGCCGCTCGCGCCGCCGATCCGCCGCGCCAGGAAATCCGCCAGCGCGCCCGTGTCGTCCAGGCCGAACTGGGGAACGGGCACGTCCAGCGGCGCGTCGGTGACGACGGCGAGGAGCAGGGGGTCGCCGGCGCAGAGGAGGGTCCGCGTCACGCCGGAGCGGAACACCTCGATCTTCGGGAAGGGGCCGGCCTTGAAGCCCTCCACCAGCACCAGGTCGGGCGCCGCCGCGGCAGCCAGCAGCGCCACCGCCTGTTCGGGGGGCAGGTCGCCCGCCACGTCCGCGATTAGGGCCACGCGGCCGGGGGCCGAGATGGCGACGGCGGTGGCCCCGGCCCGGGAGTGGCGCCAGGTGTCCTTGCCGGGCCGGTCCATCTCGAAACCATGGGCGTCGTGCTTGAGAGTGGCCACCCGGTAGCCGCGGCGGCGGAGTTCGGGCAGCAGCTTCTCGATCAAGGTGGTCTTCCCGGTCCCCGATGGGGCCACCACGGCCACCGCGGGCACGGCGCTGCCCCGAGCAGGCGGCG
>JBBITQ010000268.1:0-2112 GCA_037440685.1 Clostridiales bacterium | reverse complement strand
GAGTTCCGGGAGCGGCTGCACAACGGCGCCGCCCTCGACGACTTGCTGCCCGAGGCCTTCGCCGTGGGGCGCGAGGCGTCGCGGCGCGTGCTGGGCATGCGCCACTTCGACGTGCAGCTCATCGGTGGCGTGGTCTTGCATGAGGGCAAGATCGCAGAGATGAAGACGGGCGAGGGCAAGACGCTCGTGGCCACGCTGCCCGCCTATCTCAACGCCCTTGAGGGCCAGGGCGTCCACGTTGTGACGGTGAACGACTATCTGGCCCGCCGCGACAGCGAGTGGATGGGCCAGATCTACCGTTTCCTGGGCCTGGACGTGGGGCTGATAGTGCATGGCCTCAACACCGCGGAGCGCCGCCGCTCCTACATGGCGGACATCACTTACGGGACCAACAACGAGTTCGGGTTCGATTACCTGCGCGACAATATGGTGCTCTACCGCGAGGAGATGGTGCAGCGGGAGTTGAACTACGCCATCGTCGACGAGGTGGACAGCATACTCATCGACGAGGCGCGCACGCCTCTCATCATCTCTGGGCAGGCAGACAAACCCACCGATCTGTACTACAAGTTCGCGAAGATCGTCGCGCAGCTCGAACCGGAGAAGGACTACATCGTCGACGAGAAAGCCCATACCGTGGCCCCTACGGAGGCGGGCATCCACAAGGTGGAGCGGGCGCTGGGGGTTGACAACCTCTATGCCGATGGCAACATGGATCTCTCCCGGTATCTGGTCAATGCCCTTAAGGCCAAGGCCCTTTACCAGCGGGACCGGGACTACGTGGTCAAAGACGGCCAGGTGATCATCGTCGACGAATTCACCGGCCGGCTCATGTTTGGTCGCCGCTGGTCGGACGGCCTCCACCAGGCCGTGGAGGCCAAGGAAGGCCTCAAGATCCAGCGCGAGAGCCAGACGCTGGCTACGATCACCCTGCAGAACTACTTCCGCATGTACAAGAAGCTCGCCGGCATGACGGGCACGGCGGCGACCGAGGAAGAGGAGTTCCAGAAGATCTACGGGATGGACGTGACGGTCATCCCGACCCATAAGCCGATGATCCGCCAGGACCTGCCGGACGTGGTCTACAAGACGGAAGCCGGCAAGTTCCGCGCCGTGGTGCGCGAGATCAAGGAGCGCCACGCGCGGGGGCAGCCAGTGCTGGTGGGCACCGTCTCCATCGAGAAGTCGGAGCGGCTCTCGGCCATGCTGAAGCGCGAGGGCATCCCGCACCAGGTGCTCAACGCCAAGTATCATGAGAAGGAGGCCGAGATCGTCGCCCAGGCCGGGCGCTATGGCCAGGTCACCATCGCTACCAACATGGCCGGCCGCGGTACCGACATCCTCCTGGGCGGCAACCCCGAGTTCCTGGCGCGCCAGGAGATGCGCCGGCGCGGCTATCCGCCGGAGGTGATCGCGGAGGCCGTGGAGCACGGGGTGCCACGCAGCCCGGAGGTAGCGGCAGCTCGGGAGGAATACCAGCGCATCCTGGCCGAGAAGAAACGCGAGACGGACGCCGAGCACGAGCGCGTCGTGGCTCTCGGCGGGCTGCACATCATCGGGACGGAACGCCATGAGAGCCGGCGCATCGACAACCAGCTCCGCGGCCGGGCCGGACGGCAAGGCGACCCGGGTTCGTCGCGCTTCTACCTGTCGCTGGAGGACGACCTGATGCGCATCTTCGGCGCCGACATGGTGAAGAACCTGATGGACCGACTCGGCATAGACGAGGATGAGCCCATCGAGCACCCGATGGTGACGCGTGCCATCGAAACCGCTCAGCGCCGAGTGGAGCAGCGCAACTTCGAATTGCGCAAGCACGTCCTCGAGTACGACGACGTCATGAACCAGCAGCGCGAGGTGATTTACAGCCAGAGGCGGCGGGTGCTGGAAGGGGCCAACCTGCGGGAGACGATCGAGGACATGGTCGCCGAGGTGCTGGACCGCCTCATCGAGGCCTATGCCAACCCCAAGGTGCACCCCGAGGAGTGGGACCTCGCCGGACTCGTGGTGGCGGCGGAGGACGCCTTCCTGCCTGCGGGCCTCGTGGCGGCGGCCGAGCTGGAGGGGTTGGGGCCCGCCGCACTGCGGCAGCGGCTGCTGGAGGTGGCCCGG
>JBBITQ010000267.1:0-2116 GCA_037440685.1 Clostridiales bacterium | reverse complement strand
TGCGCCCGCCGCGCCGTCGTGGCCGGCGGCGCGGGCGACGCCGCTGTCGGCCGCCGCGAGGAGCAACCCGATGTCATCGATGGCTCCCACCATGTTGTAGACCTGCCTGACGCCGCGGAAGGGCTCCTCGACCCACTCCTCCAGCGCCGACGTCTTGTAGCGCAACTGGCCGTCCCGAGCCTGCGCCGCGAAGTCCAGGAGGCGGCCGCCGTCAGCGGTCTCGGCCCGCCCATGGGCGACGAGTACGCCGGCCGGCACGCCGTCGGCGGCGAAGTCCAGCTCGGCGCCTGGCAGCGCTTGCCCGTCCACCGTCACGCGGATGGTGACGCTCGTGCGGTGGGCACCGGCCCGCAGGTTGCGCAGGAGGGCGAGTTCGTCCCCCGGAGCCACGGTGGCGGCGGCCGGCATCAGCGGGCCGGGGGATGGGTCGGTGCGGGCGCCGCGGTCGCTGGCGGCGCCGGGTTGCCTGGCACACCCCTCCAGATAAAAAGCGAAAACGATGACGAGCGCCGCCATGTACCGGTTGTGCCACGGTGCCATACCCCGTTCCCCCCTTTCCGGCGGTGCTGCCCGCCTACGATTCCATCATCTCACAGGCGACCGGGCGGTGGAAAGCCGGCGCAGCGCCTTGAGGAACCCTGGAGAGCCTCTGCGCCCCCGTTCTGGCATCTGCGGCCCTCACGGGCAGCCGCGGCGCGCCGCCAGCCGTAAGCCACGGCCCTGCGCGTGCGCGTCCGGCGAGCCATGCGCCTCCGCGTGCGGCGGCCATGGGCATCCGCGACCGGCACGGCCAGGCGGCGGTAGGGAAAAGCCTCTTTCGGGCGAAGCTTCTCCTATATGGAGAAGGTGTTCCGCGACCCGGTCCACGACTTCATCGCGGTGGGGGACGCAGTCCTGGTCGCCCTCATCGACACGCCGGAGTTCCAGCGCCTGCGCCGCATCCGGCAACTGGGGGCCGCTTACGTCACGTACCACGGCGCGGAGCACACCCGTTTCACCCATTCCCTCGGTTCCATGCACATCATGCGGCGGGTCCTGGACCGGCTGGAGGACCAGGGTTGCGGCGTGGACGCCTCCGACCGCCGCGCCGCCCTGTGCGCCGCGCTCTTGCACGACGTGGGCCACGGCCCCTTCTCCCACCTGTGGGAAAAGGCGACCGGAGGCCGCTCTCACGAGGAGTGGACGCGGGCCATCATCTCCGGCGACACCGCCATCCACGAGGTCCTCTGGGCCGCCGACCCCGAAATGCCGGCGCGGGTCCTCTCCATCCTGAGCGGCGACCACCCGGTGCCCCACCTGCCGGCCCTGGTCTCCAGCCAGCTCGACGTGGACCGCATGGATTACCTGCTGCGCGACTCGCTCCTCACCGGCGCCTCGTACGGCCGGTTCGACCTTGAGCGCCTGGTGTACAACGTCACGGTGGCAGGGGCGCATCTGGCGGTGGCGGAGAAGGGGCTGGCCAACGTCGAGGAGTACCTGCTGGCGCGCTACTTCATGTACTGGCGCGTCTACTATCACAAAACGACCCGCGCCCAGGAACTGGGGCTGGCGGCGCTGCTGGCCCGGGCCCGCGACCTCTTCCGGGCGGGGCGGGCGGGCGACCTCGCCTGTCCGCCCGCCCTCGTCCCCTTCCTAGGCCAGGGGAACCCCACGGTCCGCGACCACCTGGCCGTGGACGATTACGACGTCGTGGGCGCCTGCAAGGCGTGGGTCACGGCCCCGGACCCCATCCTCTCGGACCTGGCCCGCAGGTTCCTGGAGCGCCGCCTCTTCAAGCCCGTGTTCGCCGAACCGCAGGAGGGGGGGCCGCCCCGCGACCTGGAGCCGCTGGCCGCCCTCCTGCGCCGGCGCGGCTGGGATCCCCGTTACTACCTGGCCGTGGACCGGGCGGGCGAGGTGCCGTACTACGACTACTACACCCGGGGCGCCACGGGCGGCGCCGCGCCTGCCGGCGGCCCGCCGCCCATCCTCATCGTGGGGAAGGACGGCCGGGTACGCGAGGTCTCCGAGGTGTCTCCCCTGGTGCGCAGCATCGCCGCCGCGCCGCGGGGAGGGTTCAACGTCTACGTACCGGATGACTGCCGGGAGGAGGCCCGCCGCCTCCTGCTCGAGATGG
>JBBITQ010000266.1:0-2128 GCA_037440685.1 Clostridiales bacterium | reverse complement strand
CGCCCCCGCCGGCCCCCGCGCCGGCCAGGAGGCGCGGCCGCGCCTCGTTCAGGTAGACGCCCAGAGCGGCGATGGCAGCGCTGCCCAGGGGGACAACCCGCTCCTTTCCCCCCTTGCCGCGGACGCGCACCAAGCCGTCCGAGGCGTCCACGTCAGCCAGGTCGAGGGCGCAGAGCTCGCTCACCCGCAGGCCCGACGCGTACAGCACCTCCAGGATAGCCCGGTCGCGCTGGCCGAGCACGGTGTGGGGATCGGGCTTCTCCACCAGGGCCTGGACCTCTTCAACCTGCAGGTGGCGCGGCAAGCGCTGGCCCACTTTCGGGGTGGAGACCCCCCGGATCGGGTTGCGGTCGAGCCGTTCCTCCCGGCAGAGGAAGCGGAAGAAGGAGCGGATGGATGCCAGCTTCCGCGCCACGGACCGGCGCGAGTAGCCGTGGGCCTGGAGGAACGCCATGTACCGGCGCACCGCCCGGTGGTCCACCGCCGCCAACGCCTCCAGGCCGGGCGTCTCCTCCTCGTATCCCAGGAAGGCGAAGAACTGGTTGAGGTCGCCGGCATAGGCGTTGAGGGTGTGGCGTGACGCCCCCTTGTTCACCTGCATGTAGGCGAGGAATTCCTCCATGAGGTCTCCCATCGCTCACCCTCCCGTGGCGCCCGCCGCCACGCCGGCCCCGAGGCCATGCTCGGCCGCGAAGCGTTCCAGGGCCAGCAAGGCGCGCTCGGCCAAGAGGCGTTTCCGCTGGGCCCGCGGCCGCACCCGCTCCTCCAGAGGCGGCAGGAGCCCGAAGGCGATGTTCATGGGCTGGAACGTGGCGGGATCGGCGGTGGTGATGTAGTGGCAGAGGGCGCCCACCGCCGTCTCGCGCGGAAAGACCAGGGGCGCCTCCCCTCTCGCCAGGCGGGCAGCGTTGACGCCGGCCACCAGCCCGGTGGCGGCCGACTCCACGTAGCCCTCGACGCCCGTCATCTGCCCGGCGAAGAAGAGGCGCGGATCGCGCCGCGCCTGCAGCGTGGGCCGGAGGCAGGCCGGGCTGTTGATGAAGAGGTTCCGGTGCATGACGCCGTAGCGCACGAACTCCGCCCGCTCCAGCGCGGGGATCATGCGGAAGACGCGGTCTTGCTCGCCCCACCGGAGGGCGGTCTGGAACCCCACGAGGTTGTAGAGCGTCCCCTCGCGGTTGTCCTGGCGGAGCTGCACGACGGCGAAGGGCTGCCGCCCCGTGCGGGGGTCCACCAGCCCCACCGGCTTCATGGGGCCAAAGAGCAGGGTCTCCCGGCCGCGCCGGGCCATCTCCTCCACCGGCAGGCACCCCTCGAAGAACGGCACGGGGTCGAACTCCTTCCGGGGCGCCGTCTCGGCGGTCACCAGGGCGCGCCAGAACTGGTCGTATACCTCCTCGGTGAGGGGGCAGTTGATGTAGGCATCCGCCTCCCCTTTCCCGTACCGGGAACCGGTGAAGGCACGGCTCATGTCGATGCTCTCGCGGGTCACGATGGGTGCGGCGGCGTCGTAAAAAGAGAGATACTCGCGCCCGAGGAACGCCTGGATGGCCGCCGCCAGCGGCGGGGAAGTGAGGGGGCCGGTGGCGACGACCGTCACCCCGGCCTCCGGCAGGGACCGCGCCTCCTCGCGCCGCACGCGCACCCGCGGATGCCCCTCGACGGCCTCCGTCACCGACCGCGCAAACCCCGCGCGATCGACCGCCAGGGCGCCGCCGCCCGGAACGCGGTTCTGGTCCGCGGCCCGCATGATGAGCGAGCCCAGGCGGCGCAGCTCCTCCTTGAGAAGGCCGGGTGCGTTCTCTAAGGCCGCCCCGCGCAGGGAATTGCTGCACACCAGCTCCGCCAGGTCTCCGGTGCGGTGCGCGGGGGTCATCCGGTGCGGCCGCATCTCGTACAGGAGTACGGAGAGGCCGCGTTCCGCTGCCTGCCAGGCGGCCTCGCTCCCGGCCAGGCCCCCGCCGATCACTACCACGTCAGCACGGTGATCCCCCACGGACCCTATCGCCCCTCCCGGACGTGGGCCGCGGTCGCCTCGACGGCCCCCTCGCCCCGCTCCTCGTACCCGCAGGCCTCCTCCGCGCAGCGGCGCACCCGGCCTGCGCGGCCGCCCCTCTCCACCAGGATG
>JBBITQ010000265.1:0-2143 GCA_037440685.1 Clostridiales bacterium | reverse complement strand
CGGGCTTGACCTGATCTATCCCGATGCCTAGGCCCGAGCTGCGGCGGGTGTGGCGGGCGGCCGGGAGCGGCACCGGCGCTGTGCGGTCCCAGCAGGCGCGGATCGGGTCGGAAGGAGGATGTCCCATTGGCGCAAGTGGTGGTGGGGAATTACGGAGACGTCATCAGGGCCCATGCCAGCAGGGCGGTCCTTTTATATAAGAACCGGGTCGGCGACCTGGAACGGCTGTCAGGGCTCACCCTGGCGGGGGACGGGAGCAACAGCGGCGCCAGCAAACAGGATGTGGTGCGGTATCTCAAGGCCGTCGAGGCGGTGGGGGGGACGGTGGCGGCGGTATCCGCCCGGCTCCTCATGAAAAAGGTGGCCATGGATATGGGTCTTGATGCCGACTTCTAAGGCGCGCCGCGCGTTGACCGCGCCAGGTTGCTGTGCTATACTCAGTCAGGTAAATTGCCAGGGACTGCAATGAAGCAGAAGCTACCCGCTTCTCACCCGGCGGCGTGGGGCTGACCGGGTTGATTCACGACCTGGTATTCAGGCTAAGGAGCAGGCGGACGCGATCTCAAGCGGGCGTCTCCCCATGACCAGGAACGTGAGCGGGCGGCAACGCCCGCTGTTTTTCTGCCCGGTAGCTTCGCAAAGGGAGGTGAAAGCTCATCAACAAGGACTTTCGCGTGAACGAGGCTATCAGGGCCAGGGAAGTGCGCCTGATAGACGTGGACGGCACCCAGCTCGGGGTCATGGCCCTGCGTGACGCCCTGCGGATCGCGGCCGAGAAGGGGCTAGACCTGGTCGAGGTGGCTCCCAACTCGCAGCCGGTCGTCTGCCGCATCATGGACTACGGCAAGTTCAAGTACGAGCAGTCCAAGCGGGAGCGCGAGGCGCGGCGCAGCCAGAGGGTCGTGACCGTCAAGGAGCTCAAGATGCGGCCGCGGATCGATGACCATGACTTCGAGGTCAAGGTCCGTAGCGCGGAGCGGTTCCTCAAAGATGGGGATAAGATCAAGTGCACGATCATGTTCCGGGGCCGTGAGATCGTCCACGCGCAGCTCGGCCTGGAGGTGCTGAAGCGGCTGGCGGACCGGCTCAAGGACCTGGGCGTGGTGGAGCAGGAGCCCCGTGTAGAGGGCCGCAACATGGTCATGGTTCTCGCCCCCAAGGCCCAGGGCAGGCAGCACGCGCAGCATTAGCCCTGGCCGTCCCATCCGGGCGGGAGTGGAGTGAAGAGGGAGGTTTTCGGCAATGCCAAAGATGAAGACCCATCGCGGCGCGGCCAAGCGCTTCAAGCGGACAGGTTCCGGCAGGCTGCGGCGCAACCGCGCCTTCGGCTCGCACCTCCTGGCGAAGAAGTCGTCACGCCGGAAGCGCCGCCTCAAGCATCCGGCCCTGGTCAGCCATGAGGACTTCGGCAGGCTCAAGCGCCTTCTGCCCTATCTGTGATCACCGGGCAGTTGAGCTTTTCGGGAGGTATCGGCCATGACGAGAGCGCGGAGTGGAACCATAACCAGGCGCCGTCACAAGAAGATCTTGAAGCTCGCCAAGGGTTACTGGGGCGGCAAGCATCGCCTGTTCCGCCCCGCCAACGAAGCCGTGATCCGCGCCCTGCGCTACGCTTACCGCGACCGGCGCAACCGGAAGAGGGACTTCCGCCGCCTGTGGATCATGCGCATCAACGCCGCGGCGCGGCAGCACGGCCTATCCTACAGCCGGTTCATCGGCGGTCTGAAGCGGGCGGGTGTGGCCATCGACCGCAAGCTGCTGGCCGACCTGGCCGTGCGCGACGCCGGGGCTTTCCGGCAGCTCGTGGACCTAGCCAGGCAGGCGCTGTAGTCGCCCCCGAGGAGGTTCAGCGGCTGGCCCATGGGCGCAAACGCTGGGGAGATGACGAGGGGTGCCCTGCCCTTTCCCCGCACGGTGAACGGCAACGGGAGGGCGCTCGCGCCTGAGCAGGTGCTGGTGCTCGGCTTCGCGGGTGCCATCACAGTCGGCACCATACTCCTTTCCCTTCCCATCGCTCATGCCCCCGGCAAGAGCGTTTCGCTGCTGGACGCCTTGTTCACCGCCGTGTCGGCGGTGTGCGTGACGGGCCTCGTGACCGTCGACACCCGCACGACCTGGAGCACCTTCGGCCACGCCGTCATCC
>JBBITQ010000264.1:0-2155 GCA_037440685.1 Clostridiales bacterium | reverse complement strand
GGAGGCGGGCCGGGTCCTGGCGGAGGCGGTGCGCCGCCTGGAGGCGGTGGAGCGGTACAGCTTCCAGGGGGAGGTGCTCACCTATGTGGGCAAGCGGCGCACACCCGCCGTCGTGGTCGGGGCGGTGGCGCCGGGCGGCCGCATGCGCGCCCACGGGAGCATCTGGGGCGACAGCTATGACTCATACCGCGCGGGCGACACCATCTACCTGGGGCAGCGGGTGTGGCACCGCCGCGCCGTGCCCGGATCGCCCCTGCCCCCGTCCCTCGGTGCCGCGCTCTCCTATCTGCCGGACCTGGCCCGTGGCGCCCGGGTGCTGCCCCGCACGGAGCTCGTGCAGCGCGCCCGGTGCCGCGTCTACGTGCTCTACCCCGGCGTCGAGGAGGTGCGTCGGCTCATCCCCGCGGCGCTCCTGCCGGCGCCTGGCTTCTGGGACCCGGCGGTCCTGCCGGGCCGGTTCCTGATCAAGGTCTGGGTGGGTGAGAGCGACGGGCTCGTCTACCAGTTGCAGACCGTATTCGACCTCCCGCTGGCCGAGGCGACCGGTCTGCGCCAGAAAACGCTGGTGAAGTTCTGGAACTTCAACGACCCCAAGGCGGAGGTGCGACCGCCCGGGCCGTGAGTAGCGCGTGGTACAGGGCCGCAGTGCGGTTGACGAAGGCCTCCAGCGAGAAACGGCGGGCGGTTTCGAGACCCCCTTCGGCCAGGCGGGCGGCGAGGAGCGGGTCCCCGAGCAGGCGGCGCAGGGCAGCGGCCAGGGCGCCGGCGTCCCCCGGCGGCGCCAGGAGGCCGTTCGCGCCGTCGGTTATCAGCTCGGGTATGGCGCCGACGCGCGTCGCCACCACCGGGACCCCGCAGGCCATGGCCTCCAGCGCCGAGAGGCAGAACCCCTCGAAGCGGGACGGCACCACCACGGCGTCCAGCCCCGCGAGGATGCCGGCGACGTCCTCCTGTTCCCCCAGGAAGGTCACGGCGCCGGACACCCCCAGAGCCCCGGTCAGGGCCTCCAGCTCCCTCCGGTATGCCGGTTCGCCCCCGCCGACGACGAGGAAGCGCACCGGCGGCGCCTGGGTGTCGCGCAGGAAGGCGGCAGCGGTCTCCAGGAAGAGGCGGTGTCCCTTGACCGGGTGGAGCCGGGCCACCATCCCCACCAGCCGAGTGTCATCCCCCAGCCCCAGGGCTTGAACCAGGTGGGCGCGGGCCCCGGGGCGGGGCCGGAAGGCGGTGGTGTCGACCCCGTTGGGGATCACGGTGACGCGCCGCGGGTCGACCCCCGACGCAACCAGCAGTTCCCGCAGCGCCTGTGACACGGCTACGTAGCGCGTGACCAGCGGAGCGGTGAACGCCTCCAGCACGCCGTATGCCACGCGCTTGGCCGGTTCCGGGTAATCGAGGGCGAAGTGGCTGTGGACGGTGGTGACGATCACCGGGATGCCTGCGTCCCAGGCCGCCAGCCTGCCGAAGAAGTTGCCGCGCACCCCGTGGGTGTGCACCAGGTGCGCCCCCCATGCGCGCAGACGGCTGGCCAGGGCGAAGACCCCCCGGGGTCCGGGGGGTAGCACCCAGACGTTGGCGCCGGCCGCGGCGAGGGTGCGCGAGAACCTCCCCTCGTAGCCGCAGGCCACGGCCGGGTCGAAGGAGGCAGGGTCTAGGCGCCTCACGAGGTTCAGCACATATCTCTCCGCCCCGCCGAACTCTCCGCCGTTGATGACGTGGACGATTCGCACCCGGGTCCTCATGTCGATAGCGTTTCCCTCATGTCTATCGCATTGTAGTCCAAGCCGTCGATCCCTTGCAAACACGCCGAACGATGGGGTACGTTATCACGAGGGTTGACGGATGGCGCGGGCGGTGATCCTCGGCTATTACGGCTTTCGCAACACCGGCGACGAAGCCCTCCTGGAGGCCATCGTGGGCTCGTTGCGGCGCCGCGCGCCCAATCTGGAGATCACCGCCCTCACCGCCGCCCGGCCGGCCGAGGTCGAGGTTCCGGGCATGGTGCCCGTCAACCGCTGGAACCCTGCCGCCGTGGCGCTGGCTCTCGGCCGCTCCCAACTGCTCGTCGCCGGTGGCGGCACGCTCCTGCAGGACAGCACCAGCCTCCGTTCCCTGGTGTACTACGTCAGCGTCGTCCTTCTCGCCCGTCTCCTCGGCA
>JBBITQ010000263.1:0-2174 GCA_037440685.1 Clostridiales bacterium | reverse complement strand
CGCGACAGGCCAACGCGCCGGGCGGCGACAGGCAACCGCCGCCGGGGGAGGTGCGGGATGGACATCGAGACCTTCACGGCGCTGGCGGAGAGGCTGGCGGACGACATCCCCGAGCCGCTCCTGGCCGGGCTGGACGGCGGCATCGCCATCAAGGAGGGGGCGCGGCGGAGAGCCGGGGATCCCCCGGGCGTATACCTCATGGGTGAATACGTCACGGACGAACTCCTGGGGAGCTTCATCCTGATCTACTACGGATCCTTCCGCCGCGTGCTGGGGGACGCGCCGGAAGCGGTGTGGGAGCAGGAGCTGTGGGAGACGCTCCGCCACGAGGTGAGGCACCACCTGGAGGCGCGCGCCGGGCTGGACGACCTCGACCGCGAGGACGCGGAAGAACTCCGCCGCCTGTGGCGCGAGTGGGAGGAGCGCCGGGCCCGCCGCCGCGGTGCCGGATCCGGCCGCGGCGCAGGCGCAGAGCGGTGATGCCCGGGGAGGAGCGCCGGACGGCCCCTCGGCCCCCGGCGCCGCACTCTGCCCCTTTCGACCGCCTTCTCTTCATCAGGTGGTAGAACCAGCAGTAATAGGCGTCCACCGTGTCATCCGCCACCAATTGCGGGAGGCGCTGACGCAGGTCGGGATAGAAGACCTCATCCGCCGCCAGGAACATGAACCAGTCCCCCGTGGCGTGGGCCAGGGCCAGGTTCCACAGGGCGGAGAAGTCTTCAGCGTCAGAGGCGTAAAGCCGCACCTTCGGGAAGCCCCGGGCGATCTCCGGCGTGCGGTCGGTGGAGCCGTTGTCCACGACGACGATCTCGTCCACCGCCTCGTGGATGGCCCGGACCGAGAAGGGGAAGAACTCCTCCTCGTTCTTGACGATGTACAGGGCGCTCACCCGCTTCCGCATGCCCTTCACCCCCGCCAAGACAAACTATGCCTGCCGCGTGGACAGGGTGTCGGCATGCGACATCCTCTCCTGGATCCCGGCCACGAGCCGCATGGCCTCCAAGGCTTCCGCCGGACCCACCAGCGGCCGTTCCTCGCCCCGGACGCACGCGATGAAGTGCGCGATCTCCAGCCGCAGCGGCTCGGCGTTCGGGATGGACACCTTCTCCACCAGGCTCTCCTGGCGGTAGGCTCCCCCCTCGTGCCGCGCCTGAGAGCTGCGGGTGATCAGGAGCTTGCGGTCCAGGAGGTCAGCGCACAAATACCCGTTCTCCGCCGCTATCTCCAGGACGCGCACCTTCTCCGGCGTCAGGCGGCTGACGACGAAGGTGGCGACGGCGCCGCTGGCGAACACCAGGGTCGCCGCCGCGTAGTCCGCCCACCCCGACCGGCCGCGGACGCCGCCGGCCTGGCAGTGCACGACCGGGCTGGCGAGGAGAGCCCGCGCGATGTCCAGGTCGTGCACCATCAGATCGGCCACCACGTCCACGTCGGTGCCACGGCCGCTCCACGGGCTGAGCCGCCGCGCCTGGAGGCCGATGACGCGCCCGGCATCCTCCAGGGCGGCCTGCAGGGCGGCCACCACCGGGTTGAACCGCTCCACGTGCCCGACCAGCAGCACCGCCGCGCTGGCCTCAGCCACCCGGGCCAACTCCTCCGCCTCCGCCAGGGTGGCCGCCATGGGCTTCTCCAGCAGGACGTGCTTGCCCTGGGCCAGGCACTCCCGGGCCAGTTGGGCATGGCAGCCCGTGGGTGCGGCGATGATCACCGCGTCGACCAGGGGCAGGAGGTCACGATGGTCCGCTACCCCCGCGACACCGTACATCTCCTGCACCCTCCGCAGGGCACCGGGATCGGGGTCGGCCACGCCGATCACCGCCACGTCGTTCCCCAGCGACAGGAGCGCCCGCAGGTGGCTCCGCCCCATCTCGCCCGCACCGATCAGGCCGATCCGCACCTTGTCCACGGGGGGAGGCACCCCGTTCGCGGAGGGCGCCGGCGCCGCGCGCGCCCGCCGCCCCCGGCGGTCGACCTTCCCCATCACCCGCGCCGGGTTCCCGTACACCATGGCGAAGGGCGGCACGTCGCGCGTGACCACCGCTCCCGCCCCCACCATGGCGTACTCGCCGATGGTGACCCCGCACACGATGGTGGCGTTGGCGCCGATGGAGGCGCCCCGGCGGACTCGGGTGGGGGTCACCCGCCAGCCCTCGGCGAAGGCCCGCGGCACCCGG
>JBBITQ010000262.1:0-2220 GCA_037440685.1 Clostridiales bacterium | reverse complement strand
ATCGTACCACACTAGAACCCAAAAGACCACACGATCCTCAGCAGTTAGCCACCCCCTGCCCGGCCTCACCGCGACCAAGCCCGGCTCCGCCACCCGGCCGCTGCCCGGGATCGACGCGGAGATCGTGGACAACGAGGGCAACCCGGTGGCCCCCGGGCAGGGCGGCTACCTGGTCGTGCGCTCCCCCTGGCCCTCCATGCTGCGCACCGTCTACGGCGACCCGGACCGCTACGTGCAGACCTACTGGAGCCGCTTCCCGGGGCTCTATTTCACCGGCGACGGGGCAAAGCGCGACCATGACGGCTACTTCTGGGTGCTGGGCCGGGTCGACGACGTGATCAACGTATCCGGCCACCGCATCGGCACGATGGAGGTGGAGTCGGCCCTGGTCGACCACCCATCCGTGGCGGAGGCCGCCGTCATCGGCCGGCCCCACGAGATCAAGGGCCAGGCCATCGCCGCCTTCGTCACCCTCAAGAGCGGGTTCACGGGCTCGCCCGAGCACGCCAGGGTGCTCAAGGAGCACGTGGCGAAGAAGATCGGTCCCATCGCGCGCCCCGACGAGATCATCTTCACCGCCGACCTGCCCAAGACGCGCAGCGGCAAGATCATGCGCCGCCTGCTGCGCGACATCGCAGAAGGGCGCGCCCTGGGCGACACCACGACCATGGCGGATCCCTCGGTGGTGCAAAAGCTCAAGGAGTTGTATGGGGACCAGGACTGAGCCCGGCTCAGCTACCCGGGCGCGCGGCGGCGAAGAACCGCTCCAGGCCGCTGGCCATGGCAGCGGCCAGCCGCGCCCTGTACTCCGGGCTCGCCAGCCGCTGTCGGTCCCCCGGGTTGGAGATGAAGCCCACCTCCACCAGGACCGCGGGGACCCTGCTGTTCTTGAGGATGTAGAGCTCGGCCGCCTCCAGCGCCTCCCGGTAGTTCTCCGGCTGCAGCCGCACCAGCTCCTCCTGGATCAGGAGCGCCAGCCGCCGCGCCTCGGGCGACCGGGCTGGGTAGAAGGTCTGGGCGCCGAACTGGGAGGGATCGGGGAAGCTGTTGCAGTGCACGCTGACCAGGACGTCCGCCTTGACCTCGTGGGCCATCCTGAGGCGGTGCTCCAGATCGGCGCGGTTCTCGTCGGCGAAGGCCACGTCGCCCTCCCGGGTCAGCACCGCCTTCCCGCCCCTCTTCTCCACCTCATCCTTGAGGCGCAGGGCGATGTCCAGGTTGAGCTCCTTCTCCACCAGGGAACCGTGGAACACGCCGCCATCGAAGCCGCCGTGCCCGGCGTCGATGGCCACCGTCCTGCCCGTCAGCGGCCGCGCCGCCCTGGCCGCCGCCGCCACCGCGGCTACCCCGGCCTCGGCCAGCAGCGCCACCATCATGCCCGCCCCCAACAGGCAAACCACCGCCAGGAGGGCGGCCAGGCCGCGCGACAGCGGCCCGACCAACACGACCGCCGGTCTCTGCCGGAAGATCCGCATGGGCCAACACCACGACTCGCCAAGGGTTTGCTAAAAGTTAGCGCCGCCGGGCGGACTATATGCACGGTCACACCCAGGAATGGGTTAGACTTAGCGCGGAGAGGCCTGAGAGGAGGGGGAAGATGTCGCGGCCGGCTCCAGAACGTCCGGGCCCCGCGGACGCGGCCCCGGCGCCCGCTCGGGTCCTGGGGTTCATCGACGTGACCGCCCTCGTCGTGGGTTGCATCGTCGGCGCCGACATCTACATCGCCACGGCGCTGGGCGCCGACCTCCTCGGGCCGGCCTCCCTGCTCGTCTGGGCAGCCGCCGGCGCGCTGGCCGCCGTCTTCGCCCTGAACTTCGCCCAGTGCGCCATGGCCGTCCCGGAAGCCGGCGGGACCTACGCCTACGCGCGCCGCGCCTTCGGCCCCTTCGTCGGGTTCGTGGCCGGGTGGGCCCTCTGGCTCGCCGAGTGGACCTCTCTCGCCGTGTTCCCCGTGGCCTTCGTGCGCTACCTGACCGTCATCTTCCCCCACCTGACACCGCTTGAGGGCGCGCTGGTGAAGGTGGCTCTGGTGGGCGCCCTGACCCTCGTCAATTACCAGGGCACTCGCCTCTCCGGAACCTTCAACGACGTCATCACCGCCATAAAGCTCATCCCCCTGGGGCTCCTGGCCCTCCTGGGCGCCGCCTACATCATCGCGGAACCAGCCCAGGCAGCCCGCAACCTCCTCCCCTTCGCCCCCAAGGGGTGGGAGGGCGCCAG
>JBBITQ010000261.1:1949-2230 GCA_037440685.1 Clostridiales bacterium | reverse complement strand
TGTGGTTCCGGGCCGTGGCCAGCCGCCGCTCCGCGTCCACCCGGGCTTCCACCTCCTGCCCCTGGCGCAGCAAGCCCTCCTCCACCACCCCGAGGTGCAGGAAGGCACCGTCCAGCCGGCGCGTGTCGGCGACGCGGACGATGACGTCGTCGCCCTCGAGGACCCCGGCGTCGCCCACCTGCCCGCCCCCTTCACCGTAGAAGGGAGTGACATCCAGCACCACCGCCACCTCGGCCCCGGCGCCCGCCGCCTCCACCCACGCGGCGCCGGAGCGGATGGCC
>JBBITQ010000261.1:0-1938 GCA_037440685.1 Clostridiales bacterium | reverse complement strand
ACCCGCGCGCGGCATGCGAGCGTCTCATACCCGACGAACCGCGTGGAACCCAACTCCGGCCCCGTGTCTCCCGCCGCCGCCAGGCCCTCCATCTTCTGCTTGCGATCCAGCCGCGCGCGCCGGCGCTGCTCGGCCAGCGCGGCCTCGAAGCCGGCGCGGTCGATCTCCATCCCTTCCTCCTCGGCCACGTCCTGCATGAGGTCGAGGGGGAACCCATAAGTGTCGTACAGCAGAAAGGCCTCGGCGCCGGTGATCACCCGCCGCCCGTCGCGCCTGGCGCGCGCCACCGTCTCCTCCAGGACGCGCATCCCCTGGTCCAGCGTCTGGTGGAACCGTTCCTCCTCGCCCCGGATCACCCGGCGCACGAAGTCCAGGCGCTCGCGCACCTCCGGGTAGGCGCCGCCCATCACCTCCGCCACCGTGGGGGCGAACTCGTGCAGGAACGGGCCGTCCAGCCCCAGCACCCGTCCGAACCGCACCGCCCGGCGCAGGATCCGCCGCAGCACGTAGCCCCGGCCTTCGTTGGAAGGGAGGACGCCGTCGCTGATCAGAAACGTGCAGGCGCGGGCATGGTCCGCGATCACGCGGAAGGGGAAGCCGGCGGGGCCTGCCTCGTAACGCCGCCCCGACAGGCGCTCCGCCTGGCGGATGTACGGCGTGAAGAGGTCGGTGTCGAAGTTCGACGGCACGCCCTGGAGCACGGAGGCGATGCGCTCCAGGCCCATGCCGGTGTCGATGCTGGGGCGCGGCAGCGGCCTCAGGTTCCCCGCCGCGTCGCGCTCGTACTGCATGAACACCAGGTTCCAGATCTCCAGCCACCTGTCGCACCCACACCGGTCCAGGGCGCAAACCTCTGCATCGCAGCGGTATTCCACGCCCCGGTCGATGACGATCTCGGAGCACGGGCCGCAAGGACCCGTATCACCCATCGCCCAGAAGTTGTCCTTCTCACCCAGGCGGACGATGCGCTCCGCCGGGATCTCCGTCAATTCAAGCCACAGCGCGTGGGCCTCGTCGTCATCGCGGTAGATAGTGGCCCAGAGACGCTCCTTCGGTAGGCCGAGCTCTTCTGTAAGAAACCCCCAGGCATACCTGATGGCCTCGCGCTTGAAGTAATCGCCGAAGGAGAAGTTGCCCAGCATCTCGAAGAAAGTGTGGTGCCGCGCCGTCTTCCCCACGTTCTCCAGGTCGTTGTGCTTCCCCCCGGCGCGCACGCACTTCTGCACCGTGGCCGCCCGCTTGTATGGCCGCCCCGCGCGGCCGGTGAAGACGTCCTTGAACTGGACCATTCCGGCGTTCGTGAAGAGGAGCGTGGGGTCATCCTCCGGGACCAGGCCTGAACTGGGCACGATCTCGTGCCCCCGCGCGCGGAAATATTCCAGGAACAGGCGGCGGATCTCCGCCCCGCTCAAACTGCGCACCCCTCGTTGCCCCCCAAGACCAAGAGCCCGCTTGTCTAGGGCCATTATACCAGCAGGCGCCGGCCAGGCAACGCCGCCGACCGTTAAACAACCCCTTGGAAGCGCGACGATACAGAGCAGAGAAGCGGTTGCTGACAGCCTGCTGGCGCCACGAGACCAAATCAAGTCGCAGCAGAGATCTGCCAACGGAAAGGATGATCAGCCGGTGCGCATAGCCACCGTTTCCTCGGCGCTCGTCGGCAAGAAGCTGGCCAAGACCATCTTCACCGCGGATGGGAAGGCCCTCCTCTCCGCCGGCGTCACCCTCACCCCGGCGCTAATAGAGTCCCTCCGGCGGCGGGGGTTCCAGAGCGTCTACATCCAGAACGAGCTCCTGCCGGACCTCGTCGTGGACGACGCGGTCAACGAGGAGACGCGCATCAAGGCGACCGCCATCGTGAAGCAGACCATGGACGACCTGGCCGTCGGCCGCCGCGTCAACCTGTCCCGGGTCAGCAAGGTGGTCGACAGCATCATC
>JBBITQ010000260.1:0-2233 GCA_037440685.1 Clostridiales bacterium | reverse complement strand
CCGCCCCCTGCTCGTGGCGGGTCAGGATGTGCCGGATGTTGGCGTCGTAGAGGGCGTCATACACGGGCAGGATGGCCCCGCCGGGGTATCCGAAGACGGTGTCGACCCCGTTCTCCAACAGGGATTCAACCAGCACCTGTGCCGCCTTCTTGCTCATGGAGACCACTCCTCCCGTCCTTCCAGCGCTGCCCTTATAAACGTTTATACCCTTCCCCCGAGGGGAGTGGCAAGGCCCGCCGCGTCCGGCCCGCCGTCGAGGTAGACGGCGCCCTCACTGGCCGAGCTCACCATGCGGGCGTAGCGGGCCAGGTACCCGGTGGCGATCTTGGGCTGGGGTGGCCGCCAGCGCTCCCGGCGGCGCGAGAGCTCCTCCTCGGTGAGCTGGACGACCAACTGGCGCGCCGGGATGTCGATGGCGATCATGTCGCCTTCCTCCACCAGCGCGATGGGGCCGCCTGCCATGGCCTCCGGGGAGACGTGGCCGATGGAGGCGCCGCGCGTGGCGCCGGAGAAGCGCCCGTCGGTGATCAGGGCCACGTCCTTGTCCAGGCCCATGCCCGCCACGGCCGAAGTGGGGGTGAGCATCTCCCGCATGCCGGGCCCGCCGCGCGGCCCCTCGTATCGGATCACCACCACGTCCCCGGGGCGGATGCGGCCGCCCAGGATGGCCGCGACCGCCGCCTCCTCGCTGTCGAACACCCGGGCCGGGCCGCGGTGGCGCTGCATCGAGGGGTCGACGGCGCCCGCCTTCACCACCGCGCCGTCGGGCGCCAGGTTGCCCCAGAGGATCGCCAGGCCGCCGCTCGCGCTGTAGGGGTCATCCAGGGGACGGATCACCGCGCGGTCGGCGACTCGGGCGGCGGCGAGGCGCTCGCCCGTGGTTACGCCCGACACGGTGAGGGCGCCGAGCCGCAGGACGCCGGTCCGGGCGAGCTCCTTCATCACCGCCTGGACCCCGCCCGCGCGGTGCAGGTCTTCAATGTGGTGCTCGCCGGCGGGGCTCAACTTGCAGAGCTGGGGCACCTGGGCCGAGAGGCGGTCCACCAGGCGCAGGTCCAGGCGAAACCCGGCCTCGCGCGCGATGGCCGCCAGGTGCAGGATGGTGTTGGTCGAGCCGCCCAGGGCCATGTCGACGGTGAGGGCGTTGATGAAAGCGTCCTCGGTCATGACGTCCCGGGCGCGGATGCCGCGCCGCAGCAGCTCCATCACCTGGCGGCCCGCCTCCTTGGCCAGGCGCAGGCGCGCGGAGTCAACCGCCGGGATGGTGCCGTTGCCGGGCAGGCCCATCCCCAGGGCCTCGGTGAGGCAGTTCATGGAGTTGGCGGTGAACATGCCGGCGCAGGACCCGCAGCCCGGGCAGGCGTTCTCCTCGAGTTCGGCCAGCTCCTCTTCCGTCATGCTACCCGCCTGGACGCGGCCCACGGCCTCGAACACGTTGCTCAGGCTAACGGCGCGCCCGCGGTGGCGGCCGGCCAGCATCGGCCCGCCGCTCACGAAGACCGAGGGCAGGTTCAGGCGTGCCGCCGCCATCAGCATGCCGGGGATGATCTTGTCGCAGTTGGGGATGAAGACCAGGGCGTCGAGGGCGTGCGCCTCCACCATAGCCTCTATGGAGTCGGCGATGAGCTCGCGCGTGGCCAGGGAGTAGTGCATCCCTTTGTGGTTCATGGCCAGCCCGTCGCAGACGCCGATGGTGGGGAACTCGAAGGGCGTGCCGCCCGCCATGCGGATGCCGGCCTTGACCGCCTCCTTGACCTTGTCCAGGTGCATGTGGCCCGGGACGAGCTCGCTGTACGCATGCACCACCCCGACGAACGGTTGGCCGATCTCATGGTCGGTGAACCCGAGGGCCTTCAGGAGGGACCGGTGTGGCGCCTTCTGGAGGCCGGTCTTCATGATGGTCGAACGCAGCCGCAGTTCCTCGCTCACGGTTCATCCTCCTCGTCAGGCTTCCGCCGCCTCCTGTGCTGCTCCCTGCGTCGTCTCCCCCGCGCCGCCCTCCGCCCCGCCCCTGGCGAGGATGGCTTCCAGTTCGCGGCGTACCGCCTCGCCCATATCGCGGGTGCCCACCAGGGTGGTGCCCTCGGTCCAGATGTCCCGCGTGCGGTAACCGGCCGCCAGGGCCCGGGCCACCGCCGCGTCGACGGCGTCGGCCACCGCCGGCCGGCCCAGGCTGAAGCGGAACATCAGCGCCACCGATAGCAGCGTGGCGAGGGGGTTGGCCACGCCCTGG
>JBBITQ010000259.1:0-2245 GCA_037440685.1 Clostridiales bacterium | reverse complement strand
AACAGGTGGTCGGAATGAATCGGAATGGGTGGTCGGTTTGCGTCGGAATCCGCAACCCGGCCAGTGCGCTGGCCGTCGGCGTGCTCGGCCTGCCGGGGATCGCCCTTCTATCCTGTCTGAAGATCCTCCTGGCCTGATGAGGCTGCCGGTGCTGCTAAGCTGGAATGCCACCGCAAAATCGTTTATATTTTACGGTGGTTTGCTACCTTCCTGGGACATATCCCGCGCGGAGGGCGGAGATGGTGGATGAAAGGGTACGGGTGCGGTTTGCGCCCAGTCCGACTGGTTATCTGCACATCGGGGGGGCGCGGACGGCGCTCTTCAACTGGCTTTTTGCCCGCCATCACGGAGGGGCGTTCATCCTGCGCATCGAAGACACCGATCGCGAGCGTTCCACGGAGGCCTCAGCCCGTGCGATCACAGACACCCTGCGCTGGCTCGGCCTGGACTGGGACGAAGGCCCGGAAAAGGGGGGACCGGTGGGGCCATACTTCCAGTCTGAGCGCCTGGACCTTTACAGACGCGAGGCGCAGCGCCTGCTGGAGGCCGACCGCGCATACCCCTGCTATTGCACGGTAGAGGAACTGGAGGAGCGTCGGCAGGAAGCGCGTAACCGCGGGTTGCCCCCGCGCTACGACGGTCGCTGCCGCCACTTGACGGAAGCGGAACGGCGCCGGTTGGAGTCAGACGGCCGGCGGCCAGCCTTGCGGATCAAGGCGCCAGAGACGGGCCAGACCGTGGTTCAGGACCTGATCCGGGGGACAGTCGTTTTCGAAAACGAGAAGACCCTGGACGACTTTGTGATCATGAAGTCTGACGGCTGGCCGACTTACAATTTCGCCTGTGCTGTGGACGACGCCCACATGCGCATCAGCCATGTGATCCGCGCGGAGGAACATCTTTCCAACACGCCCAAACAGATGATCCTCTGCGAGGCATTGGGGTATGCCGTGCCCCGGTTCGCCCACGTGCCGATGATCCTTGCGCCGGACCGGTCCAAGCTGAGCAAACGCCATGGTGCCGTCGCCGTCGAGGAATTCCGCGAGGCCGGCTACCTGCCTGAGGCCATCATCAACTACCTTGCCCTCCTCGGCTGGTCGCCGGGGGACGACAGGGAGATCATGCCGGTCCATGAGGTGATCTCCCTCTTCTCGCTGGATCGCGTGAACAAGACGGCCGCTATTTATGCCGTCGAAAAGCTCAAGTGGGTGAACGGGGTCTACATCCGTGTCGCCGACCTGGACAGGCTGGTCGACCTTCTGATACCACGCTTGCAGCGTGCCGGGTACCTGCCCGCGCCGGTTGATGCGCCTACGCGGGAGCGGGTGCGGCAGATCTTGGCTGTAGGCCGGGAACGCGCCCGCACGCTGGGTGAGATGCCCGAGCTCTTCAGCTATTTCTTCGTCGAGCCCGCCGGTTACGACGAAAAGGGGATGCGGAAATACTTCAACCCCGAGACGGCGGAAATCCTCAGTCAGGCGCGCGAAGTACTGGCGGGCGTGGAACCTTTTGTCCCCGAGACTATCGAGACGGCCTATCGGGCGCTGGCGGAGCGGCTTGGGATTCCCGCGGCCCAGGTCATCCATCCCACGCGCTTGGCCCTCACCGGGCGCACGGTAGGGCCGGGGCTGTTCGACATCATCCTTCTCTTGGGCCGCGAGACGGTGCTGGCCCGGCTAAGCCGCGCCATAGACTTCATAAGGGCCAACAGAGGATAACGAGCGCGTGGATGGCTATACTGTTGAATGATCTGGTCGCTTGCGCCACGCAAGCTCCTTTGCTATAATCACTCCTGCCAATCGCAGGCGCTGGGGGATCGTCTAACGGTAGGACCCATGACTCTGGATCATGTTGTCCTGGTTCGAATCCAGGTCCCCCAGCCAAAATTTATAAAGCCAATGGCCGGCGCAGCAACGCCGGCCTTTTGTCGCCGTGCATATGATCGCTTTCTTCCTCTCACCCTACCCTGAGCACGATTCCGGCAGCCTTGGTGAGAGTGATGGCCTCGATAGCGATCCTGGGGGGAGGGTTTGGCGGTCTGACGGTTGCCAGGGAAGTACGCCGCCGGCTCCCTCGCGACCATACCATTACCCTGGTCTCCGACAGGCCGGAGTTCGTCTTCCGTCCCTCGCTGGTGTGGGTCGCGCTTGGTTTGAGGCGTCCGGAGCAGGTGACCGTACCGCTGAGCGATCTGCTCAAACGGTGGGGCGTGAGCTTTCACCATGGGGTTGTGGAGAGGGTGGAT
>JBBITQ010000258.1:1277-2245 GCA_037440685.1 Clostridiales bacterium | reverse complement strand
GTGGCCGACGTGCTGACCGGTGTCCCGTCCATCGTCGTCGGCATCTTCATCTACACCCTCGTGGTGGTTCCCATGAAGGGCTTCTCCGCCCTGGCCGGGGGTCTGGCCTTGGCCGTGATCCTCGTGCCGATCGTGACCCGCACCACGGAAGAGATGCTCCGCCTGGTGCCCGTTTCCCTGCGCGAGGCGGGCCTGGCCCTGGGGGCGCCCTACTGGCGCGTCGTGGTGGGGGTGGTGTTGCGCGGCGCCCGAGGGGGGATCATCACCGGGGTGATGCTCGGTGTGGCCCGCATCGCGGGGGAGACGGCACCGCTCCTCTTCACGGCGCTCAACTCCAGCCTGTGGCCGACGAGCCTCACCGAGCGGGTCTCCACGCTGCCGGTGCAGATCTTCACCTATGCCATAACGCCCTATGACGAGCTGCACGCCAAGGCCTGGGCCGGGGCGCTGGTCCTGGTCCTCCTGGTGCTCAGCCTGAGCCTCCTGGCGCGCCTGTTCACCGGCGGCCGGCGGGTGGTCTGGCGCCGATGACGAAGGGGATCGTCGTCCGCCAGCTGCGCGCCTGGTACGGGCGGGAAGAGGTTCTGAAGGGCATCACCATGGACATCCCGCCAGGGGCGGTCACGGCCATCATCGGTCCCTCCGGCTGCGGCAAGTCCACGTTCGTCCGCTGCCTCAACCGGCTGCACGAGCTGGTGCCGGGGGCGCTGGTGGCGGGCGAGGTGCTCCTCGACGGCCAGGACATCTACCGGCGCGGCCTCGACCCGGTGGCGGTGCGGCGGCGCATCGGGATGGTATTCCAGAAACCCAATCCCTTTCCCACGATGACGATCTTTCAAAACGTGGCGGCCGGCCTCCGCCTGAACGGCGGCGTGCGGGACGCGGCTGCCGTGGTCGAGGCCAGCCTGCGCCAGGCGGCCCTCTGGGAGGAGGTCAAGGACCGGCTGCATGAGCCGCCGTCCGGCCTG
>JBBITQ010000258.1:0-1256 GCA_037440685.1 Clostridiales bacterium | reverse complement strand
ATCGCCCGGGCCCTGGCGGTGAAGCCGGCTGTGCTCCTCTTGGACGAGCCCTGCTCCGCGCTGGACCCGATAGCCACGCTCAAGATCGAGGAGCTCATCGTAAACTTGAAGACGGAGCTGGCGGTGGTCATCGTCACCCACAACATGCAGCAGGCGGCCCGCGTGGCCGACTACACCGCCTTCTTTTTGAACGGAGAGCTGGTGGAATACGGTCCCACGAGCCAGATCTTCACCAACCCGCGCGACCGTCGCACCGAGGATTACATCACCGGCCGGTTCGGCTGAGCGGTGCCGGCCGCGGCGCTCAGCCGGCATAAGGCGCGGGGCCGGGCATATAATAGGTGGATGACGGCCTGCGCACGCGGGCCGTGGCCGGGGGAGGCCGGGTGATGATCGCCATCGGCGCTGCGGAGAGGGCAGACGAACTGCGTGACCGCCTTGCCACGGAGTTTCAGTACCTGCGGGCCGAGGGCCTGGACGTGCAGATCAAGACCATCACGCGCGGCGGCTGGACCTTTCTCGGCTGCGACATGGTGGGGCGGCGCCCGGTGTCCCCGGAGCTCCTGCGGCGCTTCCGCCTCTATGTGGCCAACGCCCTCTCCGACGTCATCCTCAACCGCTGGGAAGAGCGCTTCCTGCGCAAACTGATCCGCAGCCATTACGGGCACCTCGGTCCCGAGGAGCAGGAGACGGTGTACGGCTACGCCTACCGCACCCTCTACATGCCCAATGGGCGCGACCAGTCGGTCCACTTCCGCATCAGGCGCAAAGGGAAGATCCTGGCCCGCCTTACGGAATACCTGGACAAGAACAATGAGCTTTTCCTGGACTGATTCGTCACCTTCCGGCTCAAGGACTACGTGCAGGAGCTGGAGGAAGCCGTCGACATGGCCGTCGAGGAGTACCTCCTGGAGAAGGAGCACGAGGAGTTCATCCGCCTGCTCCGGTACTTCGTGGAGGTGCAGGAGCCGCGCCTGCCCGCGGTGGGGGTGCGCTGCGACCGCGCCGGTTCCTTCGCGCTGGTCGACGGGGATGGCAACCCCCTGGCGCAGGAGCAACTGGAGCCGCTCCTGGGGGCCCTGGGCCAGGAGGGGATCGAGGCGGAGGATTTCGTAATCAGCGCCCTGATCGCCCTGGCGCCACGTTCCGTTGTCATCCACCGCCCGGCGGACCGCCGCCAGGAGTTCATGGAGACCGTCCGGAGCATATTCGGTGCCCGCCTCACAGTCTGCTCCGGGTGCCCTCGCTGCGGCGAC
>JBBITQ010000257.1:0-2262 GCA_037440685.1 Clostridiales bacterium | reverse complement strand
GGACGACGCCGGTGAGAGAATGCAGCTTGCGCGCGAAGAAGTGGCTCCCACCCAGGATCTGCACCTTGTGCCGGGTCCCCTCCTGCCTCCCGGATTCCAGTCCATATTATACCCCCCCTGCGCGATGGAGTCCGGCAAGGTCGGTTGCCCGCGGTGCGGCGCGGGGAAACTGGAGCCGTGGCCAAGCCTGCTGGTAGACTGGGGACAGGCGCCGGCGCGGGGTGGCCGGTGGCGGAAGGGGGGGCAGGATCTTGGCTGCGGGCCGGCAGTGGCGGAGATGGCGGCACATCGCCAATGTACTCGTGCGCTATGGGTTTGGATACGCGGTGGAGCAGCTCGGTTTGAAACGGGGGCGCCCCTGGGGGCGGAGGCGCGCCGCCGCGGACGTCGCGGCCATGGGGCGCGGGGAGCGCCTCCGGCGCGCCCTGGAGGAGCTTGGTCCCACCTTCATCAAGCTCGGGCAGATGCTGAGCACCCGCCATGACATCATCCCACCCGACGTCGCCGCCGAACTGGCGCGTTTGCAGGATCGCGTTCCCCCCTCCCCCTTCGCGGAGGTGCGGCGCGTCATCGAGGAGGAGCTGGGGCGGCCGGTGGAGGAAGCCTTCGCAGCCTTCGATCCCGAGCCCATAGGATCCGCCTCCCTGGGACAGGTGCACCGGGCGGTCCTGCCGGACGGCCGGGAGGTGGTGGTGAAGGTGCAGCGTCCCGGGATCGCGGCCGTGGTGGAGGCCGACCTCGAGATGCTGCGCGACCTGGCGCGCCTGGCGGAGGCGCGCACCTCCTGGGGGCGGTTTTACAGGGTGGGCGAGGTGGCGGAGGAGTTCGCCCGCTCCATGCTGGAGGAGCTGGACTACGGGGTGGAGGCCGCCAACGCCCGCCGCCTGAGGGAGAACCTGGGCGGCGATCCCGAGGTGTACGTTCCGGCGGTGATCGCGGGCTACTCCACGCGGCGCGTGCTCACCATGGAGCTGGTGCACGGCACGCCCCTCAACCAGCTCGACGCGCCCGGGGCGCCGGCCGTGGATCGCAGGCGGCTGGCCGAACGCATCGCCCGGGCGGTGTTCAAGCAGGTGCTGGCTGACGGTTTCTTCCACGCCGATCCCCACCCGGGGAACATCCTCGTCCTGGACGGCGGGGAGCGCATCGCCTTCCTGGACTTTGGCATGGTGGGCCGGCTGACCGATCGGACCCGTGAGGGGCTGGCCCTGCTCCTCTTCCACCTCCTGCGCCGCGACAGCGACGGCGTGGTGCGGGCGGTGAGCCGCCTCGGGCAGGTGCCGCCCGGCGCCGACCTCCGGGCGCTCCAGCGCGACGTGGAAGACCTGAGGGAGAGGTTCCTGGATGTGCCGGTGCGCCAGGTCGCGCTGGGGGACGCGGTGCGGGCCCTGTTCTCGGTAGCCTACCGGCACCGGGTGCGCATGCCAGCCGATCTGGCGCTCCTGGGGCGGGCGCTCCTCACGCTGGAGGGCGTGGTCGCCCGGCTCGACCCCGACGTCAGGCTGGTGGAGCTGGCGGAGCCGTTCGGGCGGGAGTTCATCCGGCGGCGCCTCGCCTGGCGGCCGCTCGTCCGGCGCGTGGGCCGAGAGCTGGCGGGCCTGGCCTGGGAGGCAGCCGACCTGCCGCGCCTGCTCCGCGACCTGGTCGCCGTGTTGCGGTCCGGGACCGTGCCGCTCAGCCTGGACCTGGGGGAGTTGGAACGCACCCTGGGTAAGATCGATCAGGTGTTCAGCCGCCTCTCCCTGAGCGTGGTACTCCTCTCCTACAGCATCATCATGGCGGGGGTCATCATCGCCTCGTCCCTCCGCGGCCAGAGCACCCTGCTCTGGCACCTGCCGGTGATCGAGATCGGTTTTTTCGTGGCCACGTTGCTCTTCCTTTGGCTCCTCTGGACCATCATCCGCTCGGGGCGGCCCTAGCGCGGCGGGCGGCCCCAGGCGGGGGGGCGGCCCCGGCGTGTGCATTTGCGCGCGCGGGGCAAGCTATGGGCGGAGGTGGTGGCTGTGACGCAGGTGAAGTGCTCGGTGCGGAACTGCGCCTACTGGGGGCGAGGTGATGTGTGCCAGGCCGACAGCATAGAAGTGGCGGTGACGGGGGGCCCCGGCGCGCGCACCGATTTCGCCGCCGCGGGGGCCTCCCAGGCCTCCACTTCGGAGTGGACGTGCTGCGTGACCTTCAAGCCGCGGGCGGGGGCCTGACCGGCCCTGTCGTTGTCGTACCTGGGCCGACCCCTCCTCAGCCCGCTTGAAGATCGGAAGAGCA
>JBBITQ010000256.1:1558-2289 GCA_037440685.1 Clostridiales bacterium | reverse complement strand
GGATGGTTTACGCCCCGGTGCCCGAACTTCATCTTGAACGACCGCCCGCCCACGGCCAGCCCGAGGATCTGGTGGCCGAGGCAGATCCCGAACAGCGGCTTCCTGCCGAGGAGCGCCCGCACCGTCTCCTGCGCCCCCCTCACCAGCGCCGGGTCACCCGGACCGTTGGAGAGCAGGACGGCGTCGGGGCCGAGATCCAGGATCTGGCGCGCCGTGTACCAGGCGGGCACCACCGTGACCCGGAACCCGAAGGCGCGCAGGGAGCGCACGATGTTCCACTTGACGCCGTAGTCGACGACCACCGCGTGCGGGCCGGCGCCGGCGATGGCGTACGGCGCCTGCGCGGTCACCTCCGCCACCACGTCCGGCGCGCGCCACGCCCGCGCCAGCGCCACCAGGGTCTCGGCGGGCGTGTCGAGGGTGGTGAGCACCCCGCGCATCGTGCCGTTCCGGCGCAGGTGGCACGTGAGGGCGCGGGTGTCGACCCCCGCCAGCCCGATGATGCCGTGGTCCTTCAGGTACTGGTCCAGGGTGCGGGTGCAGCGCCAGTGGCTCGGCACCTCGCACCACTCGCGCACGACGAAGCCCCGCACGAAGGGCTTCACCGATTCGTAGTCGGCCTCGTTGATGCCGTAGTTCCCCTGCAGGGGGTACGTCATGGTCACGATCTGCCCGCAGTAGGAGGGATCGGTGAGCACCTCCTGGTACCCGGTCATGCCGGTGTTAAAGAC
>JBBITQ010000256.1:0-1520 GCA_037440685.1 Clostridiales bacterium | reverse complement strand
GAACGCCTCCCCCTCGAGCACCGTGCCGTCTTCGAGAACCAGCCGCCCTTTCATGCCCGCACCCCCCCGCGCCCTTGCCCCCCGCCGTGGCCTCGCCTCCCAGCGGGCGGCAGCTTCTCATAATTATACACACTTCTGCATTAAAATGCGCAGCCCGCGCCGCCGCCCGCAACGCGCCCGGCGCCTTCCAGGGCGAAGGCCACCCGGCCGCCGACCAGCGTGAGCACCACCCGCCCCCGGAGCCGCCGCCCCGCGAAGGGGGTGTTCATCCCCTTGGAGCGGAACGCGGCGGGATCCACCACCCACTCCGCCTCGGGGTCGAAGACCACCACGTCGGCCGGCGCCTCCGGCGCCAGGGTGCCCCCCGGCAGGCCGAAGACCCGCGCCGGGCCGCGGCTCAGCCGGTCGATGGCCTGAGCCGGGGTGAGCCATCCCCCGCCCACCAGCTCCGTCCAGACCAGGCCGAAGGCCGTCTCCAGCCCGGAGATGCCGAACGCCGCCCGGTCGAACTCCACGTCCTTGTCGTCCTGATGGTGGGGGGCGTGGTCGGTGGCGATGGCGTCGATGGTGCCGTCCCGCAGCGCCTCGCGCAGGGCGCGGCGGTCGGCCTCCGAGCGCAGCGGCGGGTTGCACTTGGCGTTGGTGTCATAGGGCACCGCCCCGGGGGCAGCGCCGTCAGGGCCGCCCGCCACCGCCGCGTCGGTGAGCACCAGGTGGTGCGGCGTCGCCTCCGCGGTGACGCGCACCCCGCGCGCCCGCGCCCGCCGGATGATCTCCACCGACGCGGCGGCGCTCACGTGGGCGATGTGGACGTGCCCCCCGGTCATCTCGGCCAGCAGCACGTCCCGCGCCACCATCGCCGCCTCCGCCTCGGCCGGCTGGCCGCGCAGGCCCAGGCGGGAGGAGACCTCGCCCTGGTGCATCACGCCCCCCGCGGCCAGGTTCAGGTCCTCCTCGTGCACCGAGACGGGCAGCCCGAACATGGACGCGTACTGCAGGGCGCAGCGCATCAGCTCGGCGTTCATCACCGGCCGGCCGTCGTCGGACACGGCCACCGCCCCGGCCGCGCGCATCTCGCCCAGGTCCGCCAGCGCTTCCCCCGCTTGCCCGCGCGTGATACACCCGATCGGGTAGACGCGCACCAGCCCCTCCTCCGCCGCGCGCCGGCGGATGAACTCCACCATGGCGGCGTTGTCGATCGGCGGCACGGTGTTGGGCATGCAGCAGACGGCGGTGAAGCCGCCGGCCGCCGCCGCCCGGGTGCCGCTGGCGATGTCCTCCTTCCACTCCTGCCCGGGCGTGCGCAGGTGCGCGTGCAGGTCGATGAAGCCGGGCGCCACCACCAGGCCCCGGGCGTCGTACACCCAGGCGTCGCCCGCCCGCACGAAGCCGTGGCGCGGCCCGGGCGGCTCGGCGCCGCCGGGAGCCGCCCCGGGGCCGTCCGCCGCCGGACCCAGCCCCCGCCCCACTGCGGCCACCAGGCCGCCCTCGATCACCACGTCTGCGACCTCGTCCACCCC
>JBBITQ010000255.1:0-2292 GCA_037440685.1 Clostridiales bacterium | reverse complement strand
CTCGCCGATCCGGCGCACCACCACCACCTTCTCGACGCACGGCGTCTGGGCGACCGCCGCGTCGGTGTTGGCCTTGAGGGGCACGACGTTGCCGCGCCGCCAGCCGCCGTCGGCGGTGATGACCAGCTTGGCCTGGGCGTCGTTGATGCGGTCGCGCAGCGCCTCGGCCGAGAAGCCGCCGAAGACCACGCTGTGCACCGCCCCGATGCGCGCGCAGGCCAGCATGGCCACGGCCAGTTCGGGGATCATGGGCATGTACAGGGTGACGCGGTCGCCCTTCCTCACGCCCAGGGCCTTCATCATGTTCGCGGCCTGGCTGACCTCGCGCTGCAGGTCCAGGTAAGTGAGCACTCGGCTGTCGCCCGGTTCGCCCTCCCAGATGATGGCCGCCTTGGTGCGCCGCCACGTGCGGCAGTGGCGGTCGACGCAGTTGTGGGACACGTTGAGCTTCCCGCCCACGAACCACCTGGCGAAGGGCGGGTTCCATTCCAGGACCCGGTCCCACCGGCGGAACCAGTCCAGGCTCTCGGCCATCTCGGCCCAGAAGCCTTCCCGGTCCCGCGCCGCTTTCTCATACAGGGTCTCGTCCGCGTTGGCCTGCCTCCTGAAATCCTCCGCAGGCGGAAATACGCGATCCTCCTGCAGCAGAGCCTCCAGCGCCTGCGGGTTTGCCATACCCTCACCTCTCCCTCCAGCGTTTTCCGCGGGCCGTGCCCGCTGCTGGCCGGTATTCGCCGCCAAGACCCCCGGTTCCTGCCGTGATCCGCAGGTCAGCGCGCGGCCGGGAGCGGCTTGAGCAGCACCAGCGGGGTCTGCTGGTCATCGTTGCCGAAAGGGTTGTCGGCCAGGAGGCGCTGCAGTTCGGCCGGGTCGTGGGGCGCGGTGCAGGCGAGGATGTCGGCGCGGCGCATGTCGTTCACGTCCGCCACCAGGGCGTCGATCCCCAGGGTGGCCTTGATGCGCTCCACCACCTTGTGCGGCTCGGCCGGCCCGAGCACTATGTAATCATCGTACGGGGGGAGGGTGCCCCCGATGTCGTCGATCTGCGCCAGGTGCCGCCCGGCCACGCGGAAGAAGTCCCCGCGCCGCCCGGCCAGCCGGCCGAGGGCCGCCGCGGCCGCCCCCAGGAGGATGCGCGCGGTGCCCGCCTCCCGGAAGGCCATCTCCATGGCCGCCGGCGTCGCCAGGCTGCCCTCCGGGTCCGGGAACTTGCAGAGGCAGCGCGCCAGCAGCCGCGGCTTGACCTTCTGGGGCTGCACAGCGCGCCCCTGGGCGATGGCCAGGGCCGACTCGCCGATGCAGATGATGTCCCCCGGTTCGGCGATCCCCGCCGTGTAGCGGGAGACCACCGCCACGATGTCCTCGCCCGGCCGGATGATGTGGGTGCGGAGGGGGATCCTGCTCATCTCCACGGGGCCCTTCCCCCGGCGGCCGCGAAGTAGTCCTTGAGCCCGTTCCAGATGGCGTGGGCGAGCCGGTACTTGAACACGGCGCTGCGGAGGAGCGCCTCCTCCACGGGGTTCCGGATGCACACCGCCTCCACGACGGCAGCCGGGACGGGGATGGGGCGCGGCGAGACCCCGGCCGGAACGCCGTCGTGGCGGGCGTGGTGGAAGCCGCGGTCGGCCAGCTTCATCTTGGCCAGGAGGGCGGCGTGGATGCACGCGGCCAGGCGACGGCTGGCGGGGAGGGGGCCGGTGTAGAGGGTGCGCGCGCCCCGGATGGCGGCATCCGCCGTGTGGCCCGTGTGGATGCTCACCAGGCAGTCGGCGCCTTCCCGCGCCGCCGCCCATCGCTTCGCCCCGGCGGGGACGTCGGCGTCGCCCGAGCGCGTCAGCACCGGCGTGGCCCCCGCCTCCGCGAGGAGGTCCGCCAGGAAGCGCGCGATGTCCATGACCACGTTCTTCTCCCGCAGGTTGATGGGTCCGCGCGCCCCATCGTCCCGGCCCCCGTGGCCCGGGTCGACCACCACGCGCCGCCCGGCGAGAAGGCGGTGCGCCGGGGTGCGGTCCAGATGTATTTCGGTCCGCCAGGGCAGGCCCGGGACGGCCTGCAGCCGGCAGGCTGTGGCGTGATCCAGCGTCGCTCGGCAGCGGACGTGGCCTGGCGCGGCCTGCTGCACCGACATCTCCCGCACCAGGCCGTCGAAGACGGGGATGATCTCCTCCGGCATGTTGAGGTTGCACCCTATCATGTCCACGGCCAGTTCCCGGCCGGCGGGAGCCATTCGGACGTCGCGCGGCGCCGTCGTCGACTCCAGTACCAGCACGGTCTCCGCCTGCCCGGCCGGTC
>JBBITQ010000254.1:2077-2295 GCA_037440685.1 Clostridiales bacterium | reverse complement strand
CAGGCGGCGGCCAGGATGGCGCGGAGGTGCGGGCAATAGGCCTCGCTCACGTCCACGTGCACCACCCCGCGCCCATCGCCGTCGTAGAACGTCGCAGGCCGGCTCTTCGTGAAGTCGAGGAACTGGTCCACCAGCACGAAGTGGCCAGGCTCCAGCGCCGCCCGCAGAGAGCCGACGGCGGCGGTGGCCAGCACCCGGCGCACGCCGAGCTCCTTCAG
>JBBITQ010000254.1:0-2038 GCA_037440685.1 Clostridiales bacterium | reverse complement strand
CGGTGCGGCGGGGTGGAGTGGCCCACGCCGTGACGGGCCAGGAAGGCGACCTGGCGGCCGTCGGGCGCCTCCGCCAGCCTGCCCACCAGGACCGTGACGCGGCCATAAGGCGTGTCCACCCGCTCCTCGCGCACGGCCTCCAACAGGGCGGGATCGTATACCCCCGTGCCCCCGATGACCGCCAGCATCAGTCGCGAGCCTCGTAGACCCAGCGCTCGCCGTCCTTGGCGTAGGAGACGAGCTCCTGAGGTGCGAAGAAGATGGCGATCTCGCGCTCCGCCGACTCCGGCGAGTCGGAGCCGTGCACGATGTTCATGCCGATGTCCATGGCGAAGTCGCCCCGTATGGTGCCCGGCCCGGCGGCAAGGGGGTCGGTGGCGCCCATGACGGCGCGCACCGTCGCCACGGCCCGCTCCCCCTCCCACACCATGGCCATCACGGGTCCGCTGGTGATGAAGCGGATCAGGCCCGGGAAGAACGGCCGCTCCCGGTGCGGGGCATAGTGGCGCTCCGCAGTCTCCCGCGAGAGCTGCATGAACTTGGCGGCGACGAGCTTCAAACCCTTGCGCTCCAGGCGGGAGATCACCTCCCCCACCAGCCCCCGCTGCACACCGTCCGGCTTGACCATCACGAAGGTCCGTTCCCGCATCATCAGCCCTCCTCGCGTGCAAACAGTTCCATCTCGTCGCGCACCGGGTTTCGCAGCCGTCCCACGCAGGCGACTTCCACCTCCACCTCGTCGCCCACCTCCAAGGGGCCGATGCCGGCAGGGGTGCCGGTGAAGACGACGTCGCCGGGCTCCAGGGTCATGACCCGGGAAATGTAGCTGACGAGATCCGGCACCGGGAAGATGAGGTTGGCCGTGCAATCCCACTGCCGCCGCACGCCGTTCACGTAGGTGGACAGATGCAGGGCGGCATGGTCGAGCCCCACCGCGATGACTGGCCCCAGCGGGGCAAAGGTGTCGAAGCCCTTGGCGCGCGTCCACTGCAGGTCCCTCTGCTGCAGGTCGCGGGCGGTGACGTCATTGCCGCAGGTGAAGCCGAGGATGCCGCGCTCCGCCTCCTCAGGCGTGGCGTGGCGCAGCCGGCGGCCGATGACGGCCACCACCTCGCCCTCGTAATCCACGCGCCGGCTCATGGCCGGGCGCACGATGGGCATGCCCTGGCCGATCAGGGCACTGGGCGGTTTGAGGAAGAGGAGCGGCTCCAGCGGCAGGTCCAGTCCCAGTTCGTGGGCATGGGTGCGGTAGTTCAGCCCGACGCACACGATCTTGCCCGGCGTGACCGGTGGCAGCAGCGTCACCTCTTCCAGGGCCCATTCCTCCCGGCCCGGAACCGGATCGGCTACGTCCCTGCCAGGGGGAAAGAGGTCACCGGCAAGGCCTCGCACCCGGTCCCCCTCTAGCAGGCCGTAGGCCACCCCTGTGGGGGCGGCGTAGCGGCAGATGCGCAAGTCTCCCCCTCCTCCCGGCACATACACGATGATACCACAACGCGGCGGCACTCAAGGGGTCGGAGCAGGTCTGAGGCGCGTCGGCTCCCGCGCCGGCATGGCCCGCCGGTGCAGGCGGTCACCGGTCGCCGGCGAGGGCGCGACCGGCCACCAGCCGCACTAGGGGTGCGCTGGCATGGATCATGGCCGTCGCCGCGGCCACGATCCCGGAGTCGTTGCTGGCGAGGGCCACGAGGGCGGCCAGGGCCACGCCGCCGAACCCGAGGGCGAGACGCGGCCGGGAGCACAAGGCCTCCCGCACGGCACCGGGGGGCCTCAGGCACAGCCATGCGTAGACGCCGAGGGAGGTCAGGAAAAGGATGCTCCAATTGGTCCAGCGGATGAGCTTCCAGTTCATCTCCAGCTTGCGCTCCGCCATCTGGGCGACGACAGGCCACCCTTCTCCGGCGGTGGTGGCCACCGCTCGCCCGATGTGAGAGCGGGAATCGGGCGGCGCCGCCAGGTCGAAGGCCACGACCAGCGCCAGGGCCGCTACGGCGGCCGCCGCCACCGCGGCCACGTCCCGCGGCCGGACGCGCGGGCG
>JBBITQ010000253.1:1048-2297 GCA_037440685.1 Clostridiales bacterium | reverse complement strand
CGGGCCGGATTGCTTCGTATCCGAGAAGCCCGGGGTATTCGAGCTCGCCGCCCGCCTGGGCATCGAGCACCGGCTGCTCCCCAGCAACGAGGAGCACAAGGGCACCTTCGTCCTCTCCGGCGGCCGCCTGCACCGCCTGCCGGAGGGGCTGATGCTGATGGTGCCCACCCGCATCCTGCCCTTCCTGGCCAGCCCGCTCATCTCCTGGCCCGGCAAGCTGCGCATGGCCATGGACCTCTTCCTGCCGCCCCGGCGGGACGACGCCGACGAGAGCCTGGCCAGCTTCGTCACCCGGCGGCTGGGCCGCGAGGCGCTGGAGAAGATTGCGGAACCACTGGTCTCGGGCATCCACGGGGCAGCGGCCCCCGAGGAGATGAGCGTCAGGGCCAGCTTCCCGCGCTTCATAAAGATGGAGCAGGAACACGGCAGCCTCATCCGCGCCATGCTCGCCGCGCGGCGCAAGACGCCCCCTGGGGACGCGGGCGGCGCGGGCAGGGGCAGCATGGGAGCGGGCGGCGCTGGTGCGAGCGCCGCCGGAGCAGGCGGCGCCCCGGCGCCGCCGTCCCCTGGATCCCGGCGGACGTTCTTCATGAGCTTCGTGGGTGGCATGGGTGAGCTGGTTGAGGCCGTGACGGCGCGACTGGACCCCGCCGCGATCCTCACCGGCCACCCTGTGACCGCCATCGAAGAGCGGACGGGCAACGGCGAAGGGACCGGCGCACGGCCCGGCGCGGGCGGGGGGCACCCTCCCTTCGCCGTCCACGTGGAGGGAAGGGCGCCGATCGAGGCAGACGCCGTTATCGTCGCCGCCCCCTCCGCCGACGCCGCACGCCTCCTCGAGGCCATCGACGGGGAGATGACCGCGAACCTGGCCGGGATCAGGCTCGCCTCCACGGCGGTGGTATGCGTCGCCTACCTGCGCGAGGACGTCCCTCACCCCCTTGAGGGCTTCGGCTTCATCGTCCCGGCCGTCGAGCACCGGCGCATCATGGGCGTCACCTACAGCTCGATCAAGTGGGACGGCCGTACCCCGGACGACCGCACCGTGCTCCTGCGCGTCTTCATCGGGGGGGCACGCAACCACGACCTCATCCGGAGCGGCGAGGCGGAGATCCTGAGCGCCGTGCGCCAGGAGTTGCGGGACATCCTGGGCATAGCCGCCACCCCGGTGCTGGCCCGCGTCTACAGGTGGCTCGACGCCATGCACCAATACACGCTGGGGCACCTGGACCGCGTGGCCGCCATCGAG
>JBBITQ010000253.1:0-1024 GCA_037440685.1 Clostridiales bacterium | reverse complement strand
GCCGCCACCCGGGGCTTTGCCTGGCAGGCGGCGCCTACCGCGGCGTGGGCGTGGGCGAGTGCATCCGCTCGGGCTTCGCGGCGGCCGAGCGCGCTCTCGGCCCCGTCTCCCTCGCCCGCCAGGGGCGGGCGGTAGCAGCGGGATAACCGCAGGCTAAAGGACGGCGACCCTGCGTACGCTACCGGTGGGGCACGCTGCGCCGCGACCCGGCCTCCCGGGCACCGCGCGGCTGGCGCGGCTGCACCCCGGGTGATCCGGTGGGCGCTCTCACGATAGCGGGAACCTACATCGGCACTATCATCGGGGCCGGATTCGCCTCCGGCCAGGAGGTCATGCGCTTCTTCACCCTCTTTGGGGCCGCCGGGACCCTCGGCGTGCTCCTGGCCGCCGTCCTCTTCGCCTTCTTCGGCCGCGAGATCCTCCTCATCGGGCACGAGGTGCGCGCCGCCTCCCACCGGCCCGTCCTCGAGACGCTGGGCGGCCGGACGCTCGGCGCCGCCATGGACGTCGTGGTGACGCTCTTCCTCTTCGGATCGGCCACCACGATGGCGGCGGCGGCCGGAGCCACGATGCACGAGGCCTGGGGCCTGCCCCACCTCTTCGGGGCGACGGCCATGGCCGCCGCCGCGAGCGGGACGGTGCTCCTCGGGCTCCGGGGCGTCGTGGCCGCCATCAGCAGGCTCTCGCCCGCCATCGTGGCCGCCGTGTTCGCCATCGGCGCCGCCGCCCTGGCCGCAGGCCCAGCCGCGCCCGGCGGCCCGGTGACCGCCAGCCCCGTGGTGCCCTGGTGGCCATTGGCCGCCGTATTGTACGTGTCCTTCAACCTGGTCGGGGCCGTGGCCGTCCTCGCCCCCATGGGCGCCGCCGCAGCACGCCCGCCCCTCACCGCCGGGGCGATCCTCGGCGCCGCGGGCATCGGCACCGCCGCCATGAGCATCCACCTTGCCATGGCCTCCCACATCGGGGCGGTCCACGACGCCGAGGTCCCCATGATCCGCATCGCCGCCGCCATGTGGCCCTGGGC
>JBBITQ010000252.1:0-2301 GCA_037440685.1 Clostridiales bacterium | reverse complement strand
GACCGCCATCCCGCCGCGGTACACGCGCGGAACCCGCTTGCCGATGGCGCAGAGCACCTCGTAACTGATGGTACCCAACAGCCCGGCCATGTCATCGGCCGTCAGCTCTTCCCCGCCTTGGGCGCCGATCAGGACGACCTCGTCCCCGGGCCTCACGCCGTCCACGTGCGTGACGTTGATCACGATCTGGTCCATGCAGACCCGGCCAACCACCGGCGCCCTCCTTCCCCCGACGAGAACCTGGCCGCGGTTAGAGAGCGCCCGGCTGTAGCCGTCGGCGTAGCCCACCGGCAGCGTCGCCAGCCGCTCCGGCCCCCGCGTGACGTATGTGCGCCCGTAGCTCACGCTCGTCCCCGCTGGCACCTCCTTGACCTGGGCCACCGCCGTCTTCCAGGTGAGCGCCGGCCGGAGGGCGGCCGCCCGGCCCGTGGCCCCCGCCCGCCCCGCCGGGTGATACCCGTAAAGGCTGATCCCCGCCCGGACCATGTCCAGGTGGGCCTCGGGTACATTCCAGATGGCGCCGCTGTTGGCCGCATGGCGCAAGGGGAACTCGATGCCTTCGGCGCGGAGCTGGCCGAGGAGGTCGTGGAACCGCTCCAATTGCGCCAGGGTGAACGGGTGGTCTTCCTCGGAGGCAGCGAAATGGGTGTAGATCCCCTCCACCTCGAGGCCGTCGAGCCGGCAGAGGCGCGCGATCTCGTCCTTGACGCGGGCTCTGGTGACGGGGAAACCGAGCCTGCCCATGCCCGTGTCGGCCTTCACGTGGACCCGCGCCCGTCGTCCCAGCCGCTGCGCCGCCGCGGCGGTCTCCTCCCCGTCGGCGAGGGTGACCAGCGTCAGGGTGAGGTCCAGCCCGATGGCCTCCGCCACCTGCGACGGCGGCGTACGGCCCAGCACCAGGATCGGCGCGTCCAGGCCCGCCGCCCGCAGGGCGGCCCCTTCCTCCACCATCGCCACCGCCAGGCGGCTGGCGCCCCCCGCGAGGGCCGCCCGCGCCACCGGCACCGCGCCGTGGCCGTACCCGTCCGCCTTCACCACGGCCATGAGCTCCACCTGCTCGCCCACGGCCCCCTTGAGCAAGGCGGCGTTGTGCCGGATGCTATCGAGGTCGATCTCCGCGTACGTGGGTCGCATGTGGTGGAATATTCGGCCGGGGGCGCCCCCAATCCTCTAGGCCTCCCCCGGCTCTGGCGGCGGCGCGGCTTCCCCGCGGGGCGGCAGGCCCCCGCTGCCCGCCCCGGCCAGCATCCTGAAGGCGTCCCCCAGAGCGTCCAGGATGTCGCCGGCCACCATGGCCCGGTCAGAACGGCGGGCGGCGGCGATGTCCCCGGCCAGGCCGTGGACGTACACGGCGGCGGCGGCCGCCTCCCACACTCCCATCCCCTGCGCGAGGAAGGCCCCGATGACCCCGGAGAGGACGTCGCCGCTCCCCGCGGTGGCCATCCCCTGGTTCCCCGTGGGGTTGACGAGCAGCCGGCCGTCCTCGTCGGCCACGAGGGTTCGGTAACCCTTGAGGAGGCAAGCGCGCCGGGGGGCAGCGCTTCCCGCGCCGTAACCCCCGCCGCCCGGCGCCCCCCCGGCGGCGGGCCCCCCGGGGCGGCAGCGCCGTGCCGCCTCGCGCACCGCGGCCACCCTGTCGGCTACCACCCGGGCGGCGTCCACGTTCAGGAGCCGGGCCATCTCCCCGGGGTGTGGGGTCAGCGCCAACGGGCCCCGGTAGCCCGCTATGGTCTCGGCATCGAGGAGGTTCAGGCCGTCGGCGTCCAGCACCAGCGGGCGGGCCATCCCCGCCATCAGGCGCCGCAGCAGGCGGCGCGTGGCTTCCCCGCGCCCGAGCCCGGGGCCGGCCACGACGGCGTCGGCCCTCTCGAGCAACTCCTCGAGCACCGGCCAGGCCTCCTCAGTCAGGGCGCCCCCGGACGCCGGGAGGGGCCTGACCATGGCTTCCGTGAGCTTGGCCGCCAGCACCGGCTCTAGCGGCGTGGGGACAGCCACCGTGACCAACCCGGCGCCACCCCGTAGCGCCCCCATCGCCGCCAGGGCGGGTGCCCCGGCGTAGCCAACTGCGCCCGCCACCACCACCACGTGGCCGAACGTCCCCTTGTGGCCGTCGGGCGGTCGGGTCGGCAGGAGGGAGGCCGTTCGGGCGGGGGTCAGCAGGCGGGCCCGGGCGTCCTGCCGGCGGACCGCCTCGTCGGGGATGCCAATGGCGGCCACGCGGACCTCCCCGGCGCAGGCGGCACCCGGGTGAAGGGCGAGGCCCAGCTTGGGCCGGCAGAAGGTGACCGTCACCGCGGCCCG
>JBBITQ010000251.1:362-2319 GCA_037440685.1 Clostridiales bacterium | reverse complement strand
ATCCAGCTGTGGGCGCGCAAACAGCCTTTCCTCCCCTCCCCCAACAGACTTTCATAGAAAGCGGCCGGCCACGCAAGCTAAGTCTATCCTGCGAGAGCGGGAAGGAGGCGTGAGCGTTGGACAAAGGCAAGAAGGGCGGGCAGCGCCCGGAAGCGTACAACCCGCTGACGGGCAACCGCCAGTTCTACGAGGACCTGGAGGACGGACGAGTCCCGGACCAGCCTCACACTGTGGAGCCGCCCGTGTACGAGGGCCCCGGCCAGGTGTTCAAGAGGAGGGAGGATGCCGCTCGGGAGCCGCGGCCGACTCGGCAGACTCGTAATAGGGACAGGCGTCCTGGCTGACGCCGGGGCCGTTCTGGATCGCCTCGGCGACCAGGCCGAGCTGGCACTCGCCGAAGCCGTTGAACCGGCAGGTCACCTCGGGACAGGTTACGATCACGCGCTCACCCCCGGACAGCATTCTGCCCGGGGGCAACCCTGGTTATGAGGCGGCCCGCGAGGCCAACCTTCACCGGGGCGCCTGTTCGCCCGCCCAGGGAAGGAAGAGCTCCTGCGGCAGGCCGAGGGCGTTCAGCACCTTGCCCGCCACGAAGTCCACCAGGTCCGCGACCGTCCGGGGCCGGTGATAGAACCCGGGCATCGCCGGGAGCACTACGGCCCCGCACTCCGCCAGCGTCACCAGGTTGCGCAGGTGGATCAAGCTCAGCGGGGTCTCCCGCGGCACCACCACCAGCCGGCGCCGCTCCTTGAGCGCCACGTCGCCCACCCGCTCCAGGAGGTTCTCGGACCGGGCCGTGGCCAGGGCGGAGACGGTGTCCATGCTGCACGGCACGATGGCCACCCCGTCCAGGGGGACGGACCCGCTGGAGATATCGGCGTACAGGCTGGCGTTGTCATGCTGCTGCAGCCGCCCGCCCGTCACGGGCTCCCCGGCCGGGCCATGCCCCTCCCGGATGAACCGCTCGACGTCCCGGGCGTCCCGCGTGCGCAGGTCCAGCTCGTACTCCAGCACCTGCCAGCCGGCCTCGGTGACGATGAGGTCCACGTGATGCCCCTGGGCCAGGAGCGCCTGCACGACCCGCCTGCCGTAAGCGGCGCCGCTCGCCCCCGTGATGCCCACCGCGTACCTGCCCACCTGCCTCCCCCCTCCCTGCGTCCCCCGGCCGGCCCTCACAGCGCCAGGAGATCGGCGGCGATGCTGGCGAAGAGGAGCGGCCCGATGACGAGATTGACGTTGAAGGCGCGCGCCGCCCGGGACGTGTCGACCGGGGTCACCACCGCGTGCTGATACGCCAGGAGCAACGCGGCCAGGGCGACGCCGACCAGGTACGCCGCGCCGAGGTCCAGGAGGAAGCGGAGCCACAGGAACAGGGCCACGGCTGCCGCATGGCTCGCCCGGGCCGCCCAGAGCGCCACCGGCACGCCCAGGGAGGCCGGGAGGGAGTAGATGCCTTCGGCCCGGTCAAAGGCCACGTCCTGAAGGGCGTAGATGATATCGAACCCGGCGATCCAGAGCCCCACCGCCAGGCCCAGGGCGACGGCCGCCGGGTGCACTTCCCCCGTCACGGCGATCCATCCGCCGAAGGGGGCGAAGAACTGCGCCGGCACCATCCAGTAATGGCAGGTCCAGGTGAAGCGCTTGGCATATGGATATGCCACCAGGGCCAGCACGGCCAGCGGGAGCAGCTTGAGGCAGAGGGGGTTCAGTTGCCAGGCGGCCACGGCCAGCAGGGCCAGGAAGCCCGCGGTGAAGGCGGCCGCCTCGCCGAGCCCGATCCGCCCCGCGGGCAGGTGGCGGGACCGCGTCCGCGGGTTCTTCGCGTCGATGTGGCGGTCGATGATCCGGTTCAACCCCATGGCGGCGTTGCGGGCCCCCACCATGGCGGCGGTGATCCAAAAGATCTGCCGCGGCTCCGGTACGCCGCCCGCCGCCAGGAAAGCGCCGGCGTAGGCGA
>JBBITQ010000251.1:0-350 GCA_037440685.1 Clostridiales bacterium | reverse complement strand
CGGGAGGGCGAAGAGGGTGTGCTCCACCTTCACCATCTGGGCGAACTCCACTGCCTTGCGCCACACCTTGGCGGTCCCCCCACCCGGGCCACGTGCCCCGGGACGACCCTGCTCGCGATTCGGTCAAAGTGTAGTATCACAGCGGCGGGGTGTCAACCGCGCGCCGGGCTCAACCCGGCAGCGGCGGGCAGAGGGAGTCCAGGATGGCCGCGAAGGCCAGGAGCGGCTCCGGGGCCAGGTGGACCAGTATCACCTCGCTGGGGCAGGGGTGGCGGGACACGTGATGGCGCAGGGCATCCAGCATCGCCCGGGCGGCGGCGGCGAAGGCCAGGCCGCCGGAGCCCGTCCCC
>JBBITQ010000250.1:0-2358 GCA_037440685.1 Clostridiales bacterium | reverse complement strand
GATATAGTTCCTCAAAAAGACCTCAAAACAAAATAAGAAAAAACTAAGAGTGACAGTCAGCGGCGGGGAGGGACACGGTGAAGGTCGTCCCCCGTCCGGGCGTGCTCTCGACCTCGATCCGGCCGCCGTGCTCTTGCACGATCCACCGGGCGATGGAAAGGCCCAGGCCGCTGCCGCCCGTCTGACGGGCGCGGTCGGCGCGGTAGAACCGCTCGAAGATGTGCGGCAGATCCTCCGGGGCGATGCCGCGGCCGGTGTCGGAGACGCGCACCACCACCCGCCCGTCCGCCCGCCCGGCGGAGATCCGGACCTCCCCTTCCGGAGGCGTGTATTTGATGGCGTTGTCCACCAGGATGAGGAACAGTTGTTTGAGGGCGTCGGCATCGCCCTTGACCATGCCCGCCGGCCCGCCTTCCAGGGAGATGCGGCGGCTCCCACCCAAGAGGCGGGCCTGGCGGTAAACGTCCGACAGGATGGGGTCCAGCGCGGTGGGAACGAGCTCCAGGTGCATGCCGGCGTCGGCGCGCGCCAGGGCCAGGAGATCGGAGACCAGGCGACTCAGGCGCTCCGCCTCGCTCACGATGTCGTCCAGGGCCTGGGCGCGCTCGGCTGGATCCACCGTGGCGTCGGCCAGGCGCAACACCTCGGCGTTGGTGCGGATGGCCTGGAGGGGGGTGCGCAACTCGTGGGAGGCGTCAGCGACGAATCGCCGCTGCGCCGCCAGGGCGGCGGCCAACTGCTCCTTAGCGCTCTCCAGGGCGTCGAGCATCTGGTTGAAGGTGGCGGCGAGGCGACCCACTTCGTCCCCCGGCCCCTCGTAAGTCACCCTCCGGCTCAGGTCTTGGGAGGCCCCGATCTCGCCCGCCACCTGCGTCAGCCGGTTGATGGGGTCCAGGGCCTTCCGCGCCAGCAGGGCGCCCAGGGTGCCGGCCACCACCAGCCCCCCGGCCCCGATGGCCAGCAGGAGGAGGCGCAACCGGTTGAGCACGTCCTGGATGGGCGAGAGGCTGCGCGCCACCTGGATCACACCCGTGGGAGGCTCATCGGGGAACATCGGCCGGTTGTATATGAGGAGCAGCTCGTTCTCCACCCGAACCCGCTCCAGGACTGGCTTCCCCGTCCTGGCGGCCGCCATGGTGGAGGGCGTCACCGGCAACGCCTGCCGGTCCAGGTTGGCCGAGCGGTCGAACACGACGCCGAAGGCGTCCACCGCCTGCATGAACGTCCCGGGGGACGCGAAGACGTCCATCCGGGGCAGGATCACGACCGGGGGGCCCGACGGCGTGGGCTGGACCAGGAGGGTACGGGCCACCTGGTCGGCGCGCGCCTTCACCGACTGCTCAGCCTCGCGGAACAGCCCCTGGGCCAGGATGACGTACAGCAGCACGCCGAAAGCGGTGAGGATGGTAGCCAGGATGCCCGAGTACCAAAGGGTGAGCCGCAGGCGGATGGACAAGGGGTCAGCCCTCCCTGAGCATGTAGCCGGCCCCGCGCACCGTGTGGATGAGCCGCTTCTCTCCTCCGGCCTCCAGCTTCTGGCGCAGATAGCCTACGTACACCTCTAGGACGTGGGTCTCGACCGCCGTGGCAAACCCCCACACCCGCTCCAGGATAAGGTCGCGGGAGAGCACCTGCCGCGGGTGGCGGAGGAAGAGCAGCAGGAGGTCGTACTCCCGCGGCGTCAGCTCCACCGGGCGATTCCCCCGGCGCACCTCGCGCGTAGCCGTGTCCACGGTGAGGTCGGCGTACTTGAGGACGTTCTGGCTCTCGGCCCGGTAGCGGCGCAGGTGAGCGCGGATGCGCGCCAGGAGTTCCTCCAGAGCGAAGGGCTTCACCAGGTAGTCGTCCGCCCCGGCGTCCAGGCCGCTGACCTTGTCCTCCAAGGCGTCCCGGGCGGTGAGCATGATGATGGGGGCCTCGAAGGCGGCCGCCTTGAGCCGTCGGCAGACCTCGAGGCCGCTGGGGCCGGGCATCATGATGTCGAGCACCACCAGGTCGGGATGGGCCTCCAGGGCCAAGCGCAGGGCCTCGTCGCCATCCGCCGCAGTCAGCACCTCGTAGCCGCTGAGGGCCAGGCCACGGCGCAAGGCGTCCAGGATCTTGCGGGCATCGTCGGCCACCAGGATGCGCGCTGAGGCTGAGGACTCGGTCACGTCGCAGCCCCCCTGACACACATGTCCTCAAAACCTATCATGCCTTTGGGGGATACGGCGGACAAGGGGAGGGCCTTCAAACGCCGCGCGCCTCGGGCCCCCAGATGTACTTGTGCACCTGCAGGGAGAGGCGGGCCTCCAGCCGGTCCTCCAGGAGCCACCCCGCCAGGAGGGCGGGGGCGAGGACTCCAAAAACCGGAGAGAA
>JBBITQ010000249.1:0-2364 GCA_037440685.1 Clostridiales bacterium | reverse complement strand
GGCTCGGCTTCCTTTACATCGACACCGGGGCCATGTACAGGGCCATCACGGTGCAGGCGCTGCGCCGCGGCGTGGACGTGCGCGACCGGGGCGGCCTGGCGGAGCTGGTCGCGCGCACCCAGGTGCGGCTGGTCCGGGACGAGTCGGGCGAGACGCGCGTGCTCGTCGACGGGGAGGACGTGACCGGCGACCTGCGCTCCCCAGCGGTGGAGGCCAACGTTTCCATCGTTGCCCAGGTCCCCGAGGTGCGCCAGGCCATGGTGGCCGCGCAGAGGCAGATGGCCGCCGCCGGCGGCGTGGTCCTGGAAGGGCGGGACACCGGTACCATCGTGACGCCGCACGCGGAACGCAAGTTCTTCCTCACGGCCGACGCGGGGGCGCGGGCGGTGCGCCGCTACGAGCAGATGCGGCGCGAGGGGCATGCGGTGTCGCTGGCCGACGTGGAACGGGAGCTGCGCGAGCGCGACCGGCTAGACCGCGAGCGCGAGCATGCGCCGCTGCGGCCGGCGGACGACGCCGTCGTGATCGACACCACGGGCCTGGAGCCGGAGCGGGTGGCCGAGGTCATCCTCGCCCTGTGCGGCCACGCGGCGGAGGTGGAGGCCGGACGATGAACCGCGCGCTCTACGTCGTGGGGCGAAGCCTGTGCCTGATCGTACTCCGCCTCGCCTTCCGCTGGCGGGTGGTCGGCAGGGAGAACATCCCGGCGGAGGGGCCGCTGGTGGTATGCGCGAATCACCGGAGCTACTGGGATCCGCCGCTGGTGGGTTGCGCTCTGCCGCGCCCCGTCCACTTCATGGCGAAAGAGGAGCTTTTTCGCGTTCCCCTTTTCGGCTGGCTGATCGCGCGGCTGGGGGCCTTCCCGGTGCGGAGAGGGACCGCTGATCTGGGCAGCCTGCGCAGGGCTTTGGCCCTGCTGAAGGCGGGGGAGGTCGTGGGGATCTTCCCAGAGGGCACGCGCAGCCGAAGCGGTGAGCTGTTGCCGGCGATGGCCGGGGCGGCGTTCCTGGCCATGGCGGCCGATGCCCCCGTGGTGCCGGTGGCCATATGCGGCCGGCTCCGGCCGTTCGCGGCCGTGGAGGTGCGCATCGGGCCGCCGCTGGACCTGGGCCAGTACCGGCGGCGGCGCGCCGGCCAGAAGGAAGCCCAGCAGGCGCTGGCCGGGGCCATCATGGGACGCATCCGGGATCTGCTGGCCGCGTCGGATGAGGTGTGAAGCCGGTGGAGATAATTTTGGCGGAATCGTTGGGTTTCTGCATCGGGGTGCGGCGGGCGGTGGAGAAGGCAGAAGAACAGGCCGCCCGAGCGAAGAAGGTATTCAGCCTGGGACCTCTAATTCATAACCCGCAGGAAGTCTCCCGCTTGGCCGGCCGGGGCGTGACCGTGGTCGACGGTCTCGACGAGGTGCCCGATGGCACCGTCATCGTGCGGGCCCATGGCGCGCCGCCGGAGGTTTATCGGGCCGCTGCCTCCCGGGGCATCGAGGTGGTAGACGCCACCTGCCCCTTCGTGTTTTCATTACAAAGGAAAGCGATGGCCCTGGCCGATGCCGGTTATCAGGTCATCATCGTCGGCGATCCCGCTCACCCCGAAGTGGCGGGCGTCGTGGGATGGACCGGCGGCCGGGCGCTGGTCGTGACCGGCGAGGAGGACGTCGAACGGCTCCCCCTCACGGGCCGGGTCGGCGTGGTGGCTCAGACCACCCAGCGGAAGGATAACGTAGAAGCGGTGGTGGCCAGGTTAAAGGCGAAGGGGCAAGAGGTGGTGGTGGAGCAAACCATCTGCCGTGCCACCGCGGAGCGGCAGGAGGCGGCGCGCCGCCTGGCCGCTCATGTGGACGTGATGGTCGTGGTGGGCGGGACCACCAGCTCCAACACGCAGAAGCTGGCCACCATTTGCCGGGACGCCGGCGCCAGGACGTACCATGTGGAGTCTGCTTCCGACCTGGACCCGAACTGGTTTTGCCAGGCGAAACGCGTGGGCGTCACGGCGGGCGCTTCGACGCCGGACTGGGTCGTAAAGGAGGTCATCAGGCGGATGGAAGAGTTGGTGCAAGCTGAGGGCGTGGCAGAGACACAGGCGCAGCAGACAGGCGAGCCAGGCGCCGGCGGGGAGCAGGCGGGCGGGACGCCCGGCCCCCAGAATGGACAGGAGGAACGGCCGCACATCGAGATGCGGAGTTTCCGCCCCGGCCAATTGGTCCAGGGCACGGTGGTCCATGTGGACTCCGACCAGATTCTCGTGGACGTGGGGTACAAGTCGGAGGGGATCGTCACCAGGGCGGAGATGTCCTTGCGGCCCGGGCAGGAACCGGCCGACGTCTTCGCCGAGCAATGTGACCCCGCGCTCGAACAGCGCGTCGGG
>JBBITQ010000248.1:0-2373 GCA_037440685.1 Clostridiales bacterium | reverse complement strand
TGGTTTTCCACCACCCGGCAGTCGCGCAGCAACCCCGTCACGCCCCGCCCCCGGGCGCGGCCACCGCGGCGTACTCCTGCACCGCCCGCACCTCGAGGTCCTGCCCCCGGAGCCGCGCCGCCAGCACCTCGGCCACCGCCCGCGCCGTGTCCAGGGAGGTCAGGCACGGCACGCCCAGCTCCACCGCGGCCCGCCGGATCTGGAACCCGTCCCGCTCCGCGCCGCGGCCGCCGCTCACCGTGTTGATGACCAGGTCCACCTTGCCCTCGTTGATGAGATCCAGAACGTGCGGGCTCCCCGCCTCGATCTTCGCCACCTCGTCCGCCGGGACACCGTGGTCCCGCAGGAAGCGGGCCGTGCCTGGCGTGGCGTGGATCCGGAACCCCAGGCGGGCGAAGGTGCGCAGCACGTCCAGGGCCTCCCCCTTGTCCCGGTCGGCCACGGTGGCGATGAGGGCCCGCGGGGCAGCCGGCTCGCCCCCCTCCGGCCCCGGTGCCAGCGGCAGCCGGAAGCCGGCGGCCACGAGGGCGCGGTACATGGCGCCCGCGAAGTCGCGGTCCACACCCATCACCTCGCCCGTGGACTTCATCTCCGGCCCCAGGTCGGTGTCGACGCCGGTGAGCTTGGACCAGGAGAAGACGGGCATCTTCACCGCCACGAAGTCGGGCGGCGGCACCAGCCCGCTCTTCCACCCCAGCTCCGCCAGCGAGCGGCCAAGGATGGCCTGCACCGCCAGGCGCACCATCGGGATGCCCGTGGCCTTGGTGAGGAAAGGCACCGTGCGGCTGGCCCGCGGGTTCACCTCCAGCACGTACACCTGGCCCTGGTAAACGACGAACTGGATGTTGATCAGGCCCTTGACGCGCAGGGCCTGCGCCAGGCGTACCGTGTAGTCCTCCACCACGGCCTGGGTGGCGGCGTCCAGGCTCCGGCACGGGAAGATGGCGATGCTGTCGCCCGAGTGCACCCCGGCCCGCTCCACGTGCTCCATGATCCCGGGGATCACCACGACTTCGCCGTCGGAGACGGCGTCCACCTCCACCTCCAGGCCAGCCATGTACTTGTCCACCAGGACCGGGCGGCGCGCCGAGACCCGGACCGCCGACTCCATGTAGCGGCAGAGCTCCTCGGCGCTGTAGACGATCTCCATCGCCCGCCCGCCCAGGACGTAGGAGGGGCGCACCACCACCGGGTAGCCGATGCGCGCGGCGACCTCCAGCGCCCCCTCCAGGGACGTGGCCGTGCCCCCCGGCGGCCGCGGGATCCGCAGCTCCTCCAACAGGCGGTCGAAGAGCTCCCGGTCCTCCGCCCGGTCGATGTCGGCGGGCGCCGTGCCCAGGATGGGCACCCCCGCGCGGTGGAGCGGAGCCACCAGGTTGATGGCCGTCTGGCCCCCGAACTGGGCGATGACCCCCATGGGCTTCTCCTTGTCGATCACGTTCAGGACGTCCTCGGCCACCAGGGGCTCGAAGTAGAGCCTGTCGGCCGTGTTGAAGTCGGTGCTCACCGTCTCGGGGTTGTTGTTGATGATCACCGTCTCGATCCCGGCCTCGCGCAGGGCCCACACGCAGTGCACCGAGGAGTAGTCGAACTCGATCCCCTGGCCGATGCGGATCGGGCCGGACCCGAGGACCACCACCTTGGGGCGGTCGCTGGGGTGCGCCTCGTCCTCCGCCTCGTAGGTGGAGTAGAAGTAGGGCGTGGCGGCCTCGAACTCGGCGGCGCAAGTGTCGACCATCTTGTAGACCGGCCGGATCCCCCACTCGTGGCGCCGGCGGCGGACGTCCTCCTCGTCCAGCCCGGTTAGGGTGGCGATGTGGGCGTCGCTGATGCCGGCCCGCTTGGCCAGGTAGAGCGCCTCCCGGTCCAAGCCGCGGCGGCCCAGGCGCTCCTGCAGCTCCACGATGCGCTTGATCTTGGTGAGGAAGAAGCGGTCGATGCCGGTCCGCGCCGACAGCTCCTCCGGGCTGTAGTCCCGGGACAGCTCGGCCAGGAGGAAGAGGCGGCGGTCGTCGCCCTGGTCCAGGGCGGCGAGCAGCTCCTCGTTGGACTTCCCGGCGAACTCGGGGAGCCAGAGGCCGCTCACCCCGATCTCCAGGGAGCGGACGGCCTTCAGCAGCGCCCCCTCGAAGGTGCGCTCGATGGCCATCACCTCGCCGGTGGCCTTCATCTGCGTGCCCAGCACCCGGTTGGCCTGGGCGAACTTGTCGAAGGGCCACCGGGGGATCTTTACGACCACGTAGTCGAGGGTGGGCTCAAAGAGCGCAAAGGTGCTGCCGGTGACCGGGTTCCGGATCTCGTCGAGCCCGAGGCCCACGGCGATCTTGGCCGCCACCTTGGCGATGGGGTAGCCGGTGGCCTTGGAGGCCAGGG
>JBBITQ010000247.1:0-2380 GCA_037440685.1 Clostridiales bacterium | reverse complement strand
CGCGTGCAGGAGCTGGTGGCCAAGGTCGCCTCGGTCCCCGAGGGGGTCGCCTGGCACTTCATCGGCAGGCTGCAGACGAACAAGGTGCGGCAGCTCCTGACGCAGGTGCCCGTGGCGTTGATCCACTCGATGGACAGGCCCGCGCTGGCCGAGCGGATTTCGGCCGAGGCCGTGCGCCTGGGGCGGGTGCAGGCGGTGCTCGTCCAGGTCAACGTCTCGGGCGAGGCCACGAAAGCCGGCGTGACCGTGGGGGAGGTGCGCGACTTCGTGCGGTGGGCGGCGGGCCTCCCGGGTCTCGCGGTGCGCGGGCTGATGACGATGGCGCCCCTCGCGGACGACGCCGAGGCGGCGCGCCCCCACTTCCGCACCCTGCGGAGTATCTTTCTTGCCATAAAGGAGGAAGGGATTCCGGGGGTGCGCATGGAACACCTCTCCATGGGGATGACCAACGACTTCGTCGTCGCGGTCGCAGAAGGGGCGACGATCGTCAGGATCGGTCGCGCGATCTTCGGGGAGGTGAAGCCCGGTGGCGGGCGGTAGGTCGAGGGTGACGGCCTGGGCCGGCGCCGGCGGCCAGCGGCGGGACGACGCTGGCAGTGCGGCACGGGCACGCTTATGGGAGAAGGTGCTCAACCTTCTGGGGTTCGGAGACGATGAAGAGCCAGAGGGGCTGGAACCGCCCCGGGGCGGGGCGCGGCATGCGGCGGAATCGTCGCCGGGCCGCCCGGGACGGAACGTGGTGGCCCTCTCAGGCGGCCGTCCTGCCACGCAGGGCATGTTCATCACCATCAGCCGCCCCAGGAGCATCGACGAGGCCCGGGCGGCCGCGGAGCAGATCCGGGCGGGCCGCCCCGTGGTGCTCAACCTGCAGGAGGTCGACAGGGAGGCGGGGCGCCGCATCCTGGATTTCATCGGCGGGGCCATATATGCCGTGGGGGGAGAGATGCACCTGATAGGGCCAGGCGTGATCCTCATGGCCCCGGGGAACGTCACGGTGATCTGGGAGCGGGGAGAACCGGCGTGAAAACGATCGTCGTCGACACGGTATCCCTCTTCCTGCGCGTCCTCAGCCTGCTTATAGTGACCAGGGCGATCATGAGCTGGTTCCGGCCGCGCGGCTACAGTAAACTTTACAACGACGTGGAGCGGGCGCTATACGTCCTCACCGAGCCGGTGTTGGCGCCCATCAGGAGCGCCTTGCCGCCCGTGGGGCCGGGGATCGACTTCTCGCCGCTGGTGGCCCTGATCCTCCTGGACGTGATCCACAGGCTCCTCGTCGGTCTGCTGGAGCGGCTGTTGTCGTAATATCAAGCCGTTGGGGGTGAATGGAGTATGCCGTTGTCGCCGCTGGACATCCACAACAAGGAGTTCCACCGCAGCTTCCGGGGATATAACGAGCAGGAGGTGGACGAGTTCCTGGACCGCGTCGTGCACGACTTCGAGGCGCTGATCCGCGAGAACAACGGGTTGCGGGAACAGGTCCAGGCCATGTCCTCCAAGCTCGAGCACTACCGCCAACTGGAGGAGACTCTGCACAACACCCTGATCGTGGCGCAGGAGACGGCGGAGGAGGTCAAGGCCGCCGCCCGGAAGGAGGCGGAGCTCATCGTCCGCGAGGCCCAGCTTGAGGCGGACCGGGTCATCAAGGCCGGGGAGGAGCGGGTGCGCGAACTGCAGGACCGTTACGAGCAACTGCAGAAGCACATGCAGGTCTTCCGGGCCAAGATGCGCAGCCTGCTTGAGAGCCAACTAGAGCTCCTGGCGGGCGACTGGGGCGAGGATGACGGTGCCGTCGATTCGCTGCCCCTGCCCCGGGTGGCGGTGGAGCACGTCCCCGCCGGCCTCAACCACGAGCCTCTGCCCGAACAGGAGGCCGAGGTGATGGCGGACCCGGACCCCGTGGCCGGCGAGCGATGAGCTGGTACGTGCGCGCGGCGGGCGACGGCGTGACCTTCAAGGTCCGCGTAGTGCCCCGGGCGGGACGGAACGAGTTGGCCGGCGTGCAGGGCGATGCCATCCGCATCAGGTTGGCGGCCCCGCCGGTGGAGGGGGCGGCCAACGAGGCATGCCTCGCCTTCCTGGCGGAGATCCTCGGCGTGCCCAAGGGCAGGGTGGCGATAGTCTCCGGCGCGAAGTCGCGGGAAAAGATCATCAAGGTGACCGGCATGGATGAGGCCGCCCTGCGGGCGGCCCTTGCCGTCCGGTGACATTCCTGGGTAATATCGCGTTGTGAGGAGAGGGCCTCTCGGGAAAGGAGAACCGCAACTTGCCGGACTACGGGAAAACCCTCAACCTGCCCGCGACGGCTTTCCCCATGCGGGCCAACCTGCCCCAACGCGAGCCTGAGATCCAGGCGCGGTGGGAGCGCGAGGACATCTAC
>JBBITQ010000246.1:1221-2391 GCA_037440685.1 Clostridiales bacterium | reverse complement strand
ATGACCGCCAGCGCCAGGACGAAGAAGATTATCAACAGGTTCTGTCTCATCGCGCCTCCGCCTCCTCTCGCGGCAATACCCCAAGTTCCCGGAGCTCCGGGCGGCTGTGGGCCACCAGGGCGTTCATGATGAGGACGGTGAGAAGCCCCTCGCTGGCGGCGAGGGGGACCTGGGTCACGGCGAACACGGCCATGAACTTGACCAGGGCCCCCGCGAAGCCCCCCGCCGGGTCGGGAAAGGCCAGGGCCAACTGGAAGGAGGTGACGACGCAGGTCACGAGGTCGCCAAGGGCCGCGGCCAGGAAGGTCGCCAGCGCCAGGGAAGCGCCGGCGCGCCGGGCCAGCCGGTACGTGGCGTAGGCGACCCAGGGGCCGGCGACCGCCATGGAGAACGCGTTGGCCCCCAGGGTCGTCAGCCCGCCATGGGCCAGGAGGACGGCCTGGAAGAGCAACACGATGGTCCCGATGGCCGTCATGGTGGGCGGCGCGAACAGCAGCGTGCCTAGACCGCTGCCCGTGGGGTGGGAACAGCTCCCGGTCACTGAGGGGAGCTTCAGGGCCGAGAGCACGAAGCAGAAGCCGCCCGCCGCACCGAGAAGGAGCTTGCTCTCGGGGTGCTCCTTCATGCGCCTGCCGACGGTGGCGATCCCGTGGGCCACGAAGGGCGCCGCGGCCGCCGTCCAGGCGGCAGCGTGGCTCAACGGGAGGTATCCTTCCGTGATGTGCATCGCCGACACCCCTCTCCGGATGTGCAGAATGCTGGGTTGCCGTGGAGAAAGCCTCTGGCCACAAAGAAACCTATCCCGCTGGCGGGATAGGTTCCGAGGGATCAAGCCCCATGGGCAGGCGGATCCGCATCGCCCTCCCCCTTTCCTGTCCGCGCAGGTGGCGGGATCAGCAACACGGCAGGTCTCCTGGCTCGCAGGTCATCGCCTGGCCGCAACCTTCCCAGCTCGGTTCCCCGCTGCTCGGGTCAACGGGGACGAACCAGTGGCACACCGCGGAGGCTACCTGCTCACAGTTGCGGGACAGCGGCAGATTCGCACTGCCTTCCCTTTTAACCCCGCCGGCGGACGGGGACCGCGTTGCTTTCTCTCTATTTTTGGCTCTATGCGTTTCTTCTACGCTGGCACCGCAATTCCTCCTCCCGGGGCCGGGCAGCCAACCACGG
>JBBITQ010000246.1:0-1197 GCA_037440685.1 Clostridiales bacterium | reverse complement strand
GCGGCGCAGCGCAGCCGCCGCGGGAGGGGCCGGCCCCCCGGCGCTCAGGCCGGCCAGTCCCCCGCGGCGCTCAGGGCTCCCACTCGTCGAGAGAGTAGAGGCCGTACCTGTTCATCAGATCGATGAGCTTGACCGGGTAGCGCGAGTCGGTGGCATAGCCGGCTCGGTAGAGCGCCCAGGCCCCCCGCACGGCGTCGTGCATCACCGCCCGGAACGGCCCGTACCGTTTCGCGGTGAGGAGCAGGCGCTTGTGGTCGTCCCAGCTCTCGGCCGCGTCGCGGTAGGCGCGGAAGGGGGCGTCGACGCGATAGGAGACCCCTTTGTACTCCTCCCACGTGCTGGAGATGACCGACCCCGCCGGGCCTTGCCCCTTGATGCCGAAGAGGTTGTAGGAGACAACCCCGGTGTACTTGTCCACGGGTACGGACTGGCCCCATCCCGACTCCAGGATCGCCTGGGCCACCTGGAGGGCGGCCGACATGCCCGTGCGCCGCTGGGCCGGCCGCGCCAGGGCCGAGGCGAAGTCCAGGAACCGCTCTTTGGGCACGACCGGCTGCGGCCCGTATAGGGGCCCGGCGTGAACCCGCACCGGCACCGGCTCGCTCGCCACCTCCTCCCCCGCGGGGGTCAAACCCACGGCGCGCACCTGCCAGGAACCGGCGTCCCCCGCGGCCGGTTTCCAGGTGAGGGCCGTCCCCGCATCGGAGCCGGCGGCGATGGTCCGGCTCTCGCCGGTCCGGGGATCGACCAGCCGATACTCTAACCGCGCCAGGGGGACGTTCGCCAGCGCGCGCAGCCGCACCTCGCCGGCGAGGACCTGGTTCGGCCCCACGGTCTCCAGGAACAGGGCGGGCTCGCCCCGGACCGCGATGGGCACCGGTGCGGTCGCTTGCTCCTGGCCCTGGTCGTCTGTCACCGCCAGCACCATGCGGCTGCCCGCCTGGGATGGCGCCGGCAGCCAGCGGTGGCGGCCCGCCCCGCCGTAACGGGCCAATTCCTCCTCCGCCCCGGTGGCTGGGTCCCGCAGCACGTAACGCACCGCGCGTACGGTGAAGTTGGCTGTGACGCCCAGGGTCACCGGCCGTGCGATGGCGTCCCCCGCGGCAACGCCCGTCAGGGCCAGGCGGCGCGGCACGGAGACGACCACGGGGACCTCGGCCGCGGGATAGGGCCGTCCCAGGCGGTCGTAGACGGTGG
>JBBITQ010000245.1:0-2394 GCA_037440685.1 Clostridiales bacterium | reverse complement strand
GATCATGATCTAACCCCAAGCCTTGAGGTGTCCACTGAACCGGGGCAAGTTCGGGTGGACCTGGACCCGGGCGCCGTCAAGGTGATAGACGTGCAGGGCTCTCTGGCCGCTGCGCTGGTCGAGGTGGTGGAGGAGGCGGCGCTCGTGCGAGGCGAGGTGTTCCTCCAGATCTTCTACGTGGGCGAGGATGGCGTCATCCGGTACCAGCACGACCGGTTCGAGTTCCAGGAGGCCGTGGCGATGGCGGCCGTGGGCCCTGGCATGGCGGGCGAGGCCTTCGCCTGCGTGGCGGGGGTGGAGCATGACCTCTCCCCGGAGGGGCGGACGCTGAAGGTGGAGGTGTGCGTGCGCCTGGACGTGAAGGTGACGCGCACCGTGGAGCTGGAGGTGGTCACGGACCTGGCGGCCGTTCCGGGCGTGGAGGCGGTGCGGGACCGCGTCAAGGTGGAGCAGGTGGCGGGCCGTAACTTCGTCCGCCATCTCTGCGAGAGCGCCTGCCACCTGCCCGTGCCGGCGGCGCGGGTGACGAGGGTGGCGGGCGCCGCCGACCAGGTGGTGGCCCAGGTGGGGCGGGGCCAGGTGGTGGTGGAGGGCCTGCTGCGGGAGGAGGTCTTCTACGCCGACGGCGCCGGCCGCGAGCACCATCACGCCGCCATGGTCCCGTTCACCTGTATCGTGGAGGTGCCGGAGGCCGCCCCCGACATGCGGGCCCAGGTCGAGGTGAGGGTCGACGACGTGCGCTGCGACCTGCGGGGCGGCGGCGCCGAGGCGGTGTCGCAGGCCGTGCTCACCGTGGGGGTCAGGGTGACGGAAACCGTCACCCTGGACGTGGTCACGGCGGTGGCGGGCGCCGCCGGGGTCCGGCAGCGCCGCCTGAAGGTGGAGCGGCTGGTAGGCCAGGCGTCGCGCCAGGCCATGGCGGAGAAGAAGGCCATCCTCGTCTCTCGCGCCCTGCGCATGGTGGACGTGGTGTGCATGGTGACAGACCTGGCATGGGAGGTGATCCCGGACCAGGTGATCGTGCAGGGCAGGATCCACCAGCAGGTGTTCTTCGTGGACCGGCACCGGGTGGAACGCCACCAGACGGAGGAGATCCCCTTCAGCTACCTGGTCGAGTTGCCGGGCGCCCTCCCGGGCATGTCGGCCCAGGTGCGGCCGCGCATCAAGCACGTCAGCTACGCCCTGGCGCCGGAGGGTAACGCCTTCACCGAGAAGGTGGTGCTGGACCTGGACATCCGGGTGGCGGAGACGGTGGAATTGAACGTCGTCACCGGCCTGGCCGCCCAGGACGGCGCCGCTGCTGGGGGCGGCCAGGATGGCGCCGCGCCAGGGACCGGTTTCACCATCGCTGGCACGCTGCCGCTGCAGAAGCCCCCCGCGGTGGGCGTGGCCGAGGCGCGGGCGGCGCTGGAGGGGACGCGCCTGGAGCGGAGGAACGGCGAAGTGGTGGCCACGGGAGTGCTCCGCCTCAACCTGTATTACGTCGCGCCGAACGGGTTGATCTATCACCGGAGCGCCCGGTTCCCGTTTTCCCGGCCCGTGGCCGCTGCGCAAGGGGAGGGCGTCGCACTGCGCGTCCGCGAGCTGCGCTGGCATCTCCCGGAGGGCTGGAGACGGGGGGCGCGCGAGGTCCTCTGGGAGGCGGTCATCGAAGGGTCGTGACCGTGTTGCGTATCGCCCTTGACGTGAGCGTGGGGCGGGAAATGGGGACGGGCCGGGCGACGTACGTCCACGCGCTGGTGCGGTCGCTGGCGGGCGTGGACCAGGAGAACGCCTACTGCCTCTTCGGGAACCCGGGGATGCGCCTCGCCTGTGCGCGGCCGAACTTCCGCTACGTGCCGTACCAGGACATCGGGTTTGTCCACGTCTGGCACTGCCTCGACCTGAGCTCGCCGTACGTCGCCCACTGCGCCCGGAGACGCGCCGGCGGGGCCGGTCACGGGGCCGCCCTCCTCGTCACCGTCCACGACCTGCTATTCGAAACGGACGAGTCGGATTACCCGCCGCCGGTCCGCCGGCGGTTCCGCGCCAACCTCGAAGCCGCCCGGGCTGCGGGCGCCCGGTTCGTGGCGCCTTCGCGCTGGTCGGCGGGAGAGATCGCCCGCCGGTTAGGGCTCTCGCCCCGAGAGGTCGCGGTCATCCCCCTGGCGGCCGGGCCGGAGTTCCGCCCTGGCCGCGCCCGGGAGGCCCTGGCCGCAGTGCGGGCCAGGTACGGGCTCTCCCGGCCCTTCGTCCTCTTCGTGGGCGCGCCCCTCTGGCGCAAGAACTTGGCGGGGGCGCTGGCGGCGTTCCGGCTGCTCAAGTCCAGGCGGAGGGGCGAGGGGCTGGCGGTCGTGGGCACCTCGCGCGCGGAGGCCGCGCGCCTCCTGCAGTCCCGGGGGCGGGACGCGCTCT
>JBBITQ010000244.1:0-2400 GCA_037440685.1 Clostridiales bacterium | reverse complement strand
GGAGCGGCATGACGAGGAGGAGGCCTTCCTGGCGAAGCTGCGCCGTGGCGGGCGCGAGGCCGAGGACGCCCAGCGCCGCGCGGTGCAGGAGATCACCCTGAGCGGGCCGCTGACAGTCGGTGAGCTAGCCGAGATGCTCAAGGTGAAAGCGGGCGAGGTTATCGCCAAGCTCCTGAGCCTCGGGGTGATGGCGACCATCAACCAGCAGCTCGACCTGGAGACGGCCGTGGTGGCGGCCGAGGAGATGGGCGTCCGGGTTGAGATCAAAGAGCCGGAGCAGGAGCCCAGCGACGAGGAGCTGCTGCGGCGCATCGCCGAGGAGGAGGATCCGGCAAAGCTGCGGCCGCGTCCCCCCGTGGTCACGGTGCTTGGCCACGTGGATCACGGCAAGACGACGCTCCTGGACGCCATCAGGGAGACGAAGGTGGTGGCCACGGAGGCCGGGGGGATCACCCAGCACATCGGCGCCTCGACGGTCGTCAAGGACGGGAAGCGGATCGTGTTCCTGGACACGCCGGGGCATGAGGCCTTCACGGCCATGCGCGCGCGCGGCGCCCGGGTGACCGACGTGGCCGTCCTGGTGGTGGCGGCCGACGACGGCGTGATGCCGCAGACCCTGGAGGCCCTGAACCACGCGCGGGACGCCGGGGTCCCGGTGATCGTGGCCATCAACAAGATCGACAAGCCGAACGCCAACCCGGACCGGGTGAAGCAGCAGCTCTCGGAGCAGGGGCTCATCCCCGAGGAATGGGGCGGCGACACCGTCTACGTGCCCGTCTCCGCGCTCCGCAAGCAGGGCATCGATGAGCTGCTGGAGATGATCAACCTGGTGGCGGAGATGCGGGAACTGCGCGCCAACCCCGACCGCCCGGCGGTGGGCACGGTGATCGAGGCGCGGCTGGACCGGGGCCGGGGTCCCGTGGCCACCGTACTCGACCAGACGGGCACGCTGCGCCTCGGGGACGCCTTCGTGGCGGGGACCTCCCACGGCAAGGTGCGGGCGATGATGAGCGACCGGGGCGAGAGCCTGAAGGAGGCCGGCCCGTCCACACCGGTGGAGGTCCTGGGTTTCGCCGACGTCCCGCAGGCGGGGGACGTGTTCCGGGTGGTGGCGGACGAGAAGACGGCCCGGAGCATGGCCGAGGTGCGGCGCGCGCGGCGGCGCGAGGAGGACCTGGCGGCGCGCAAGGTGGTCAGCCTGGCCGATTTCCACAAGCGGCTGCAGGAAGGCGCGGAGAAGGAGCTGAAGCTGATCATCAAGGCGGACGTGCAGGGGTCCCTGGAGGCGCTTCGGGGCTCCCTGGAGAAGCTGCAGAACGAGGAGGCGCGCGTGACGGTGGTGCACGGCGCCGTGGGCGGGATCACCGAGTCGGACGTGATGTTGGCGGCGGCGTCAGGGGCCATCATCATCGGTTTCAACGTGCGGCCTGACGGCCGAGCCCGGGACCTGGCGCAGGAGGAACGGGTTGAGATCAAGACCTACCGGGTCATCTACGACGCCGTGGAGGACGTCAAGGCCGCCCTGTCCGGCATGCTGGCGCCCAGGATGGAGGAGGTCGTGCTGGGCCGGGCGGAGGTGCGGGCCACCTTCCGCGTCCCCGGGGTGGGGACGGTGGCCGGCCTTTACGTGACCGAAGGCAAGATGCAGCGGAACGCCAGGGTGCGGGTGATCCGCGACGGCGTGGTGGTGCACGAGGGCGAGGTGGCGTCCCTGAAGCGGTTCAAGGATGACGTCCGCGAGGTGGCAGCCGGCTTCGAGTGCGGCCTCGGGATCGCTCGGTTCAACGACGTCAAGGAGGGCGACGTCATCGAAGCGTTCACGGAGCGCGAGGTGACGCGCGAAGCCGCGGCGGCCTCGGCGCGCGAGAACGGCGGCGCCTGATGGAGAGTGGAGCCTTGGTACGCGAGAGGGTGCAGCGCATCCGCGAGGCGATCAAGGAAGAGGTCAGCGACATCATCCAGCACAAGCTGAAGGACCCTCGCATCGGGATGACATCGGTCACGCGGGCCGAGGTCAGCGATGACCTGCGGCACGCGCGGATCTTCGTGAGCTGCCTGGGCGGCGCCGAGCAACTGGCGGCCACCATGGCGGGGCTGGAGAGCGCGCGGGGGGTGATACGGGGGGAACTGGGGCGGCGGCTGCGCCTCCGCTTCACCCCCGAGATCACCTTTGTGGCCGACCACTCGTTGGAGCACGCCCAGAGGGTGGCGGAGATCCTAGCCCGCGTGAGGGCGGAGGAGCGCGCCCGCGCCGGGGCGGGCGAGGGGTCCGGGGGCGGCGGTACGCGCGCCGACCGGGAGGAGGTGGTGCGCTGCCTGCGCGAGGGGCGGAGGTTCCTCGTGCTCCTGCACGTCCGCCCGGACGGGGACAGCATCGGCTCCAGCCTGGCCATGGGCCTG
>JBBITQ010000243.1:0-2417 GCA_037440685.1 Clostridiales bacterium | reverse complement strand
GCCGGGCCCCCGCCCGCGCCAGGGCCAGCGCGACGCCGCGCCCGGCGCCGCCGGCACCGAAGATCAGCGCGCTCCGCCCCGATGGAGCGAAGCCGGCATCCGCCAGGGCGGCGAGGAAGCCCGCGCAATCGGTGTTGTAACCCAGGAGACGCCCGTCCCGGTTGGCCACGGTATTGACCGCCCCGGCCTCCCGGGCCAGCGGGTCCACCCAGTCCAAGAACTCCATGACGGCTTGCTTGTGGGGTACGGTCACATTAACGCCGCCGATGCCGAGCGCTCGCAGTCCGGCCATGGCGCTGGCGATGGCTCCCGGCGGAACGGCGCAGGCCACGTAGACGGCGTTGCGACCCACCGCTGCAAAGGCCGCGTTGTGCAGCACCGGAGACAGGGAGTGGGCAACCGGCCAGCCCAAGACGGCGAAAAGCTGAGTGCGAGCATCGATGGCGGCCCCGATCCTCACCACCTGATCAACCCCCGGCGGCGCAGGTGCTCCAGCCACAGCGCTTCCAATCGCCGCACCAGGCGCGTCCCGATGAACTCCCGCCTGGCCACGGGCTCCACGAGGATGCTGAAGAGCCCCAGGCGCTTGGCGCCGAAGACGTCCGTGAACACCTGGTCGCCCACGACCACGGTCTCCGCGGGGCTTGTCCCCATGAGGGCCATCGCGCGGCGGAAGGCGCCGCGCCGCGGCTTGATGGCCTTCGGGATGGCCGGAACGCCCAGGGAAGACGCGAAGGCCTGCACCCTGGCAGAGCTGTTGTTGGAGACTATGCAAGCCTTCATGCCGGCGGACACGACGTGCTCCAACCAGCGCCTCAGTTCTGCGGGCGCTTCCGCGGCGCCCCACGCCACCAGCGTGTTGTCAAGGTCCAGGATGATCCCCCTCACCCCGCGGCGCGCCAGGCGCTCCAGGTCGATGTCGTAAACCGAGGCATGCCATTCGTCAGGCACGAAGAGGTCGCGCAGGGGCAAGGGTTCCCAGCCTCCAACACCATGTTTTTCATTATAACACGCAGCGCCCCTTGTCCGGTTGGCGCCACAGCCGCCCGCCCCCTCGTCTGTCCCTCGGGCGGTGAAGGCTACATGTCATCGGCGCTGAGTTCCCGGCTCAAGAGGCGCACGGCCTTCTTCTCTATCCGGGAGACGTACGAGCGGGAGATGCCGAGGGCCTGGGCCACTTCCCTCTGCGTCATCCGGTCGTGGGCCAAGAGCCCGAATCGCATCTCCAGCACCCGGCGCTCGCGCCGGCCCAGGCGGCGCAGCAGCTCGCGCAACCGCCGCGCCTGGTAGCGCTGCCCAACGAGGTCCACCACCGCCTCCGCATCGTCCTGGAGGATGTCCATGAGCGTGATCTCGTTTCCTTCCCGATCGGAGCCGATGGGCTCCTGCAGTGAGACCTCGTTACGGGACTTCTTGCAAGCGCGCAGATACATGAGGATCTCGTTCTCGATGCAGCGGGCGGCGTAGGTGGCCAGGCGCGTGCCCTTGTCGGGGTCAAAGGTCTCGATGCCCTTGATGAGGCCGATGGTGCCGACGGAGATGAGATCCTCCATGTCCTCTGGCGTCCCGTCGAATTTCTTCACGATGTGCGCGACCAGGCGCAGGTTGTGCTCGATGAGCTTGTTCCGAGCCGCCTCGTCGCCGGCCTTCATCGCCTCGAGGCACTTCGTCTCCTCTTCGGGTGAAAGCGGTTGCGGAAAGGCCGTGTTGCTCGCCAGGTAGCCGTGCAGCACCGCCAGGAGCCGCGCCGCCAGCAGTCCGGCCACTGCCAGGATCCCCGCTTCCATCACATCAACCCCCCGGCGTGAGGTTCTATATCGTATGGCCGAGGCCATGAGCTGTTGCCCGTCCCGGACCGGCCAACCCGCGACAGGCGCCGGCACACCCATGCTACAGCTTACGCACGGCCCCGCCCCGGGGCTACAGCGCGCCATGCCCGGGTGGCTCAGCCATCCTAACGCTGGCGGGAGAGCCGGGCCACCTTGCGGTTGTGCTCAGCCAGGGTGACGGAGAAGTCATGGGTGCCGTCGGGCCGGGCGACGAAGTAGAGGTACGGCACGTCGGCGGGAAAGAGAACGGCGCGGATGGAAGCCAGCCCGGGGGAAGCGATGGGACCGGGAGGCAGGCCTACCCGGCGGTAGGTGTTGTATGGGGAGTCCACATCCAGGTCCTGCCGCACGAGGGGGGCTCTCTGCTTGCGCAGGGCGTAACGGACCGTGGGATCCGCGTCCAACCTCATGCCCAGGCGCAGGCGGTTCCAGTATACGCCAGCGATGATCGACCGCTCCGCGTCCACCCGTGCCTCGCGTTCCACGATGGAGGCGAGGGTCAGCACCTGGTGCACGTCCAGCCCCAGTTCACGGGCCCGCCTGGCCATCTCGGGAGTCCACGCCTCCCGGAAGCGGCGCACCATGATG
>JBBITQ010000242.1:0-2424 GCA_037440685.1 Clostridiales bacterium | reverse complement strand
CAACGTCCGGTCCATCGTCAAGGAAGGGAAGGTGATCGTGCAGGGGACGCTGCATAAGCAGATCTTCTTCGTTGGGGTCGACAACATCGTCCACCATGTGGCCGAGGACATCGACTTCAGCGACCTGGTGGAGGTGCCCGGGGCCAGGGAGGGGATGAACGAGCAAGACGAGTCGGCCATCGAGAACCTGGTCTGGGAGTTCGACCTGGAGACGGGCAGGTTGGTCCAGAAAGCCATCATCCGGCTGAAGGTCAAGGTCACCGAGACCCAGGAGATCCCCGTGGCGCTGAACCCCTACGGGTCACTGATCAAGACCGAGGTGGTGATCGGGCGCGGCCGCAGGCAGAAGTTCATCGAGGAGACCAAGACGCTGAACGCGATCAAGATCGTGGACATCGTGCCCAGCCTGCGGGACGTGACGTCCATAGTGAAGGACGGCAAGGTGATCGTGCAGGGAGTGCTGCACAGGCAGATCTTCTTCGTCGGGCCCGACGGCCTGGTGCACCACGAATTGGAGGACATCGACTGGAGCGAGATGGTCGAGATCACGCCGCTCGACCCGCTGAAGCCGGCCCGGGAGGGGATGAACCAGCAGGACCATTCGTTCATCGAGAACCTGGTGTTCGAGTTCGATCCGGACACCGGCCAGCTCACCCAGAAGGTCATCATCGTCGTGGACGTGGTGGTGACGGAGACGCAGCAGATCCGGGTCCAGGATCCATGAGGTGGATTCCCGGAACTTCCGCGCCGGCCAGGGGTTCCGGGAATTTCTTTGCCCGCCCGCCCCTTCATATATTTTAGGCAGCCTGGGGTAACGGGCGGGTGACACGGGTGCGGGTGCTCATCCAGGGGCGGCCGGATCTGGCGGCGGTGCGCGGTGGGGATACCGTGCACGCCGCCTGCCTTCTGTCTGCGCTGCGGGAGGCGGGCGTGGCCGCCGAGCTGTCCACGGAACTGCGGCCGGACCTCCGGGGGTACGACCTCGTCCACGTGTTCAACATCATGCGCGCGGACGAGGCCTCGCTGCAGGTGGACAACGCCAGGTTCCAGGGCAAGCCGGTGGTGATCACGCCCCTGTACTGGAACGTCCTCGAGGTGGCGGCCGCCGGTGGGCCCGTTGGTGGGCCGTGGCTCCGGCGCTGGCCGGGTGAGCAGCGCCTGCGGCGCCAGGCCCTGCAGGCGGCTGCGGCCGTCCTGGCGAGCGCCCCGGCGGAGGCGGCATGGCTGGACCGGGACTTCGGGGTCGGGGTGCGCTGCGTCACCGTCCCGTTGGGGGTCCCGCGAATGGGCGTAGCCACCGGGCCGGCGCGGGACGACCCGGCGGGAGCCCCGCGCGCCGTCCCGCGCGATTGCGTCCTCTGCGTGGCCCGCGTCTCGCCCCACAAGAACCAACTGGGCTTGATCCAGGCCCTGGCGGGCATCGACCTGCCCCTCGCCTTCATCGGACAGGCGCACGACCCCGCCTACCTACGGGCCTGCCGGGAGCAGGCTGGGGCGCGTGCCGTCTTCCTGGGCGAGGTGGGGGCGGGGGAACTGGCGGCCGCCTATGCCGCGGCCAGGGTGCACGCCCTCGTGAGCTGGTGCGAGCTCCCCGGCCTGGCCAGCCTGTAGGCGGCGGCCGGCTGCAACGTGGTGACGACGGACCGCGGGACGGCGAGGGATTACCTGGGACCGGACGCGTGGTACTGCGATCCCGCCCGGCCCGAATCGGTGCGGGAGGCCGTGCTGGCGGCGTACGGCGCCCCCCGCACGGGGGCGGCGGCGGCGCGGGTGGCCGCCTTTACGTGGGAGCGGGCGGCGCGCGAGACGGTGGAAGTCTTCCGGGCGGTCCTGGAGGGCCGCGGGGGCGGGCGCCCCGCCTGCGGTGGCGGCCGTGTTTGACCTCGTCCTGGAGCTGGCGGGGCGCGCCCGGCTGCGGCGCCCCTGTGCCACGAGGGTGAAGGGGGTTTCCGCCGTCTTCCGCGACGTGTCGGCGCGGTGGGCGGACGGCGTGCTGGTCCTGGAAGGCGTCCTGGAGGCGGACATCTGCTACGTAGGCACCGACGGGCGGCTCCACTCCAGGCGCTGCGAGACGGCTTTCGTCCAGTCGTATCCCGCGGAGCCCCTGGCGGCCGCGGCGGGCTGGGCGGGTGACGGGGAGGCGCGCGCCGTGCTCAGCCCGCGGGAGGCCGTCTTCCAGCTGCAACGGCTGCCGGGCCGTGCCTGGGGCGAAGAGGTCCGCTACACCGTGCGCGCCCACTGCCGGTTCGAGAAGCCGCACGCCGTCCGGGACGGGGCGGCGGCGCCCGGTCCGCGCCTGATGACGCGCCTCCTGAAGGTGGAGGAGGTGGTGGGGGCGGCGGTGCGGGAGGCGATGGCGGAGAGGGCGGTTGGACTTACCCCGGTTTTGTGGACAGTTTAGCGCTTGGTGAGCGCCTCCTCCAT
>JBBITQ010000241.1:0-2425 GCA_037440685.1 Clostridiales bacterium | reverse complement strand
CGACCCCCGCTTCAGGGTGCTGGCCCGGGAGGAGGCCGGGGAACTGGCCGAGAGCATCCTGGACGCACTCCTGCTCGAAGCCCTGGCGGCCGGAGACGCCGACGTGGCCTGCCTGGTGGCCGGGTACGGCCGGTCGGAGCTCTCCGTCCACCTCCTCGATGTGTACCGCCGCATGCGCGTCCTCGGTCTCTCGCCCGACCAGGTGCGGGAGCGGACGGAGGCGTCCTGCCGCGGCGCGTGGGAGGCCTTCGCGGCGGCCCGGCGCGACCTCGTGGCGGCGGTGGGTGGGCTCCTCGCGGCCGCCGACGGCGTGAGGGGGAGGACGCGCGAGCTGGTGCGGGAGCTGGCGCTGCGGTGGCCGGTGGCGGAGGCGCGCCTCCTCTCCCTGGGGGGGCGCGAGGACCTGCCGGACCTGCAGCCGATCCTGGCCACAGCCTGCCTCGTCCCCCTTAACTGCGACCGCCAGGCGCGGGATGCCGCGGCGGCCGTGAAGGAGGCCGCGGAGCGCCTGGCCCCGGCATTCGCCGACGCCTGCAGCCCGCCGCTCCTGGACGCGGCGCTCAGGCTGCTTGCGGCGCTGGACCGGGAGTACCGGGCCGCCAAGGAGGCGGCCGGGGCGCTGGACTTCGAAGACCTGCAGCTCCTGGCGCGCGATCTCCTGCGCGATCACCCCGCGGTGCGCCGGGAGGTGCGGGGCGCGGTGCGCTTCCTGATGATCGACGAGTTTCAGGACACCGACCCGCTGCAGGAGGAGATCGTGCTCCTGCTCAGCGCCGCGGCGCCGCCGGGCGAGGCCGCCGAGAGGCCGGCGCGGAGCCGCCTCTTCACCGTGGGGGATCCGAAACAGTCGATCTACCGGTTCCGCGGCGCCGACGTGCGGGTTTTCCTGCGCGCCCGGGAGCGGGTGGCAGCGGACGGCGGCGCCGTGGTGCCATTGCCCGAGAACTTCCGCACCCGCCGGCCGGTCCTGGACGTGGTCAACTTCGTGTTCCGGCGTTTGGAGGAACTGGCGGGCGGCGACGGCCTCTCCTGGGGGGACGGGGTGGCGGTGCGGACCGCCGGCGACGGCATGCCGGCGGTGGAACTGCTGCTGACGGCGGCCGCGGGTGGGGCGGGGGAGGCGCGGGAAGCCGAGGCGGTCCGGGTGGCGCGGCGCATCCGGGACATGGTGGGCAAGCGGGAACTCCTGGTGTGGGAGCGGGATCCAGCAGCGCCGCCCGGGGCCCCGGAGTCGCCGCGGCCGGTGCGTTACGGGGACGTGGCCATCCTGTTCCGGGCCATGACGGACGCCCACCTATACGAAAAGGCGCTCCGCGACCTCGGGATCCCCTTCCGCACCTTCTCGGGGCGGGGATTCTACCGCCGCCAGGAGGTGAGGGACGTCTTCAACGCCCTGCGCGTGCTGGAGGACCCGGGCGACGCAGTGGCCCTGGCGGGCGCGTTGCGCTCGCCGCTCTTCGGCCTCTCCGACGACACCCTCTTCCTGCTCACCCGCGGCCAGCCGCTGCCCGCCGCCTTCCGGAGCGGGATGGTGCCGGAAGGCCTCGGCCCGGAGCAGGAGGCGCTCCTCGGGCGCGCGCGGGAGATCGTGGCGCGCCTCGCGCGCCGGCGCCACCGCGTCCCCCTGGCCGATCTCATAGAGGAGATCCTGGACGCGACGGCCTACCCGCAGGTCCTGCTCACCCGCGCCGACGGCGCGCAGGCGGTGGCAAACCTGCGGAAGCTGGTGGCGCTGGCGGCGTCCTTCGAGGCCGGCGGGCCGCGCCTCCTGGGGGACTTCACGCGCTACGTGCGGCGGTACATGGACCGGGAGGCGGAGGAGGAAGAGGCGGCCCTGGCAGAGGAGGACGCCGACGCGGTCCGGCTGATGAGCATCCACCGGGCCAAGGGGCTGGAGTTCCCGGTGGTCGTCCTGGCGGACACCGGCCGGGACCTGCGCGAGGACAGGGGCTGGGTACTCCTGCACCCTGAGGAGGGGCTGGCGCTCAAGGTACCGGACGGCGCAGGCGGGCTGCTCCCCACCCGACGCCTTGCCCGGTTCCAGGAAGAGGAGGAGGCCCACTCCTTCGCCGAGGACAAGCGCCTTCTCTATGTGGCCCTCACCCGCGCCAAGGACTACCTGGTGATCGCTGGGGCCCGAGGGCGCCTGAACCTGGCCCGTGACGTGCGCGCCCTCGACTGCTGGCTGGAGTGGCTGTGCCGGGTGTTTGACATGCCCGACCCCGCGAGCGCGGCCGGGGGCGCTGCGGGTGGCGGGGCCGCGACGCCGGCCACGTCGGTGCTGGAACGCGACGGTGTTCGGGTCCTCGTGAACTTCGCGCCCGCCGCGCCGGACGGTGCCGCGCCCACCGCCCCGGACGGTTCCCTCACCCCGGCGCCGGCCGGCGGCGCCGGGGCGCTGTGGGGCGAGCGCGCGGCGGCGGAG
>JBBITQ010000240.1:0-2432 GCA_037440685.1 Clostridiales bacterium | reverse complement strand
AAGAGTTCGCTCTGGGGGGTGATAGGATAGCCGAAGTAGAAACGGCACCCCGCGCGGATCGCCGCCTCGACGATGGCCTCGTTGCCCTTGTACAGCTCCGCCGGCCGCACCGCGACCGTTGCCGCCCGCCGCGATGCGACCGGGGCGACGCCTGCCGGCGCCTGAGCGCTCTCCGCCACGGTCCGCCCTCCTTGCATCAGCCCTGCGCCGCCGGCCGGAAGACGCTGATCACCAGGTCCGGGCAGACTATGGCGCACAGCGCGCAGCTCACGCACCGGTCCTGGTCGGCCACCGCCGCTGGGAGATAGCCCAAGCGGTTGGGGTGTTCCTCGAAGCGGATGATCCGGCGCGGGCACACTGCTGCGCAAAGGCCGCAGCCCTTGCAGCGGTCCTTTTGGAAGCGAACCCTCTCCACGCCCCACGCCCCCCAGCGCCCGGCCGGCACCGCCTGGCGCGGCCGCCTCCGGGCGGCGGTGCTGCCACCTCCGATTATACAGCAATTCTCCGCTTCCAGGCCGAAACCTCTCACCCCTCGCCGGGACGGCCCCAGCCGTCCACCTTCTTCAGCACCGGGCTGGACTCGATAAGCGCGCTCAGCGAACGCCGCTCGACGAGCAGGTGAAAGGCGGCGAGGATGGCCACCACCGCCGCCTCGCCCGGCAACGACAGATCCCGGGCCAGCGCCACCCCCAGGGCCGCGCCCAGCAGGTTCGCCCCGGCATCGCCCATCATGGCCAGGCCCCGCAGGTCATAGCGGAGATACCCCGCCCCGGCCCCTGCCAGGGGGGCCAGGTGGAGCGCCCCCCGGTCGCGGCCACCTCCACCAGCGCCGCCAGCAGGAAACCCTTGCCCGCACGGCCCGGCCGCAGGTCCAGGGCGTTCACGGCGTTGGCCGCCAGGGACACGAGGAGCGTGGTGACCAGCGCCTCGGCCGCGCGCCACCCCCCTCCCCCGGGCCCCGGTAGCGCCGCAGCCGCCACCAGCCCGGCCAGCAGCCCCGCGGCGGCCTTGGCCACCCCCGACGTCACCACCCCGCTCTGCAACGCGGCCAGATGCCCCCGGACGCCCTTGGGCTCCCTGGCCGGCAGGTCATCGAGGAGCCCCGCCGCCGCCATCACGGCGCCGGCGGCGAGGAGCGCGGGGACTTCCTCCCGCAGGGCCGGGGACCAGAACATGAGGATGCCGTAGACGGGCAGGCTGGCTCCCAGGAATACCAGGCCGACGCCGCAGGGCAGACGCCGCCCCGCGTAGTTCTCCACCAGCAGGCCCCTCGCGCCCAGCAACCTTGCGACCACGGGCGTGAGCCACCAGGCCAGGGCGGCCGCGGCGGCGAACGCCAGGGCCGCGACGGGCAGGGAACGCGCTCCCTCAACCACGGGTCATCCCCGCCCTTGCCCGTCCCCAGCCGGAAAGACGCCTGGCCAGCGCGAGCGGCAGCCCGCGCCGCCAGAGCACCCGCATCACCGCCACGAACTGGCGGCCGCGATGCCAGAGGCCCCGGAGGTCCCAACCGGTCACCGCGTGGTCCATGGCACACGGCACCTCGACGGTCCGGTACCCGGCCCGCGCCACGTCGATGGTCAGGCCGACCTCGGCGCCGAACCCCGGCTCGCACCCGCCCACCGCCGCGAACACGGCGCGGCGGATCGCCCGCTGGCCGGACAGCGGCGCCTGGGGGCGCACCCCGGCGAGCACCTCGACGCCCCACCGCGCCGCGTTCACCGCCAGGCCAAAACCCCTCCGTCCTGGCCGACGCGGGAAGACCGCCACCGCCATGTCCGCCTCACCCTTGCGGAGAGAGCTCAGGAGCTGCGCCCCGAGCGCGGCCGTCGCCCCCAGGTCGGCGTCCAGGAACACCAGCACCTCGCCGCGCGCCACGGCCGCGCCCCGATTCATGGCTCCGCCTTTGCCGATGTTCCGCTCCAGCCTCACGACGCGTCCCCCCGCCTGGGACGCGGCCCGCGCCGTCCCATCGCGGGAGCCGTCGTCCACCACGATGACCTCGTCCGCGAACCCGGCCTCCCGCACCGCGCGGACCGTCTCGGCCACCCGCCTCTCCTCGTTGAAGGCGGGGATGACCACGCTCACCGCGATCCGGCCTCCCATCACCGCGTCTCGCCCCCTGCGGCCGTGCCACCGTCCCGTCGCCGGCCGCCCGCCAGATCCAGGGGCGGCAGGAAGGCGTCCGCCGTCGCCTTCACCCCGTAGTGGCCCGTCGCCCCCGCTGCCAGGTACACGAGGGCCACCCGCCCCGCCAGGAGGTCGGCGTCATCGACGCTCGAGACCCCCACGCGGCGGTAGAACGGCACCAGCGACGGCCGGCTGTCCCGCGTCTCCGCCCCCACCGCCGGAACGCCGACCCCCCGGAGGGCCTCGATCACCCCCGCCAGGAGCGCCTCCGTGGCCGCCAGCCCCCTTCGGCCAGGCTGGAC
>JBBITQ010000239.1:0-2443 GCA_037440685.1 Clostridiales bacterium | reverse complement strand
CGTTTGACACAGGCTCTCAACAGCGGCGCGCGCCGCATCCGCCAGGGAACCCCCCGAGGGTATGGGATTTTGCTTGCTTGGAATCAAATTGTATACGCGCCCTTTCATGCCGTCAAGGCCTTGATTATACTGACATAGCGCGGGTATTGACATGCCGCTCAACCCAGCATAGGATAATAGCCAAATCGCTACCCGTACGGGTATAACGAAAAGCGAGCTGGAGGGAGCGATGGGTATGTTCTTCAAGCAGTTGCTGGACCCGGCCAGGGGGTGCGCGTCCTACATGGTCAGCTGCCTCGCGACCGGGGAATGCGCGGTCGTCGATCCCCTGCACGAGCTGGGCGCGGAGGAATACGTTCTGGAGGCCGCGGAGCGCGGGCTGAAGATCACCCATGTCATCGAGACGCATGCCCACGCCGACCATGTCTCGGCGGCGCGGGATCTAGCGCGGTTGACTGGGGCGAGGATCTACCAGCACCCGGCGGCGGAGCCGGCCTACGACTTCGTCCCGGTGGATGATGGCACTGTTCTGGAGGTCGGGAACGTGAGGCTCCGCGTGTTGCACACGCCGGGCCACACGCCGGAGAGCATCTCGCTGGCGGTGTCGGACACCACGCGCACCGAGGACCCGTGGTTCATCCTCACCGGCGACGCCCTGTTCGTGGGGGACGTGGGACGGCCGGACCTGGTGGGGGCGTTGTACGGCGCCACAGCCGAGGACTACGCGCGGGAACTATATGACACCCTGTGGCAGAAGCTCCTCGTCCACCCCGATCACGTCGAGATCTTCCCGGCCCACTACGGCGGTTCCGTCTGCGGCGGTCAGAACATGAGCGGAAAGGCGTCGTCCACCATCGGGTTCGAGAAGCGGTTCAACCGGTCGCTGCAGCAGCCCGACCGCGAGTCGTTCGTCAGGTTCGTCCTGAACACGCTGAAGCCGGCGCCCGAGGCTGCCGTCCAGACGCGCGGGCGCAACCTCGGCCGCGACCTCTTGGCTGGCATAACGGGGGGGAACGGCTGATGTCGGTGCTGGCGCGTCCCGGCGGGATCGCCGGGCTCGACGTGGCCGCCTTCGTGGACGCCCTGGAGCGGGGCGCCGTTCCGGTGGACCTGCGGCCGGCGCGAGACTACCTCACCGGCCATATACCGGGGGCGATGAACATCCCGTTCTCCCGCAAGGGCATGGGGGACCAGATACGCGAGGCGGTTCCCGCCGGTCATCCGGTCGCCCTGGTGGCCGACAACGCCGTGGTGGCCCAGGCGGCGGCGACGCAATTCGCCGCTGCCGGGTACCGGGTGGTCGGCTACCTGGCCGGGGGCATGGCGGCCTGGAGCGCGGCGGGGTGGGAGACGGTGACCGCCGGCGAGATCTCGGTGCAGCAGCTACACGTCCGGCTGCGGGCGGGGGACGGCATCACCGTCATCGACGTGCGCGAGCCCTACGAGTGGGCGGCGGGCCACCTGGAGGAGGCGCGCCTCATACCCCTCTCCGCGCTGGGCCGGGAGGCTGCTAGCCTCGACTCGTCCCGGGAGTACGCGGTGATCTGCGCCACGGGGGCGAGGAGCAGTGTCGCCTGCGCCATCCTCCAGCAGCGCGGCGTCACGAAGGTGTACAACGTAAGCGGCGGGATGGCGGCGTGGCGGGAGGCGGGACTGCCCGTGACCCGCTGAGGCGACGGCAGCGCGGTTGCGTGCGGCGGGGCCAGGCGGAGGCGAGCAGGAATCGGCGCGTTGGCTGGTGAACCCTTCTGTTCATGGACGTTATACTGTGGTTGCAGCGGTTCTCCAGTCCCGCGCTGGACCTCTTCTTCGCGGCGATCACGCTCATGGGCAGCGAGGAGTTCTACATGGCCCTCATCCCCATCATCTACTGGTGCGTCGACCGCCGCGTGGGGGTAAGGCTCGCCCTCGTCTGGCTGGCCTCCATGGACCTGAACTTCGCCCTCAAGGACGGCCTGCGGTTGGAGCGGCCGGCGGGTGCGGGGCTGAGGGTCGTCGTGCCCGCCTCCGGCTACGGCTTCCCTAGCGGCCATGCCCAGGGGAACGCCACCCTGTGGGGATACCTGTGCGCGGCCTTCCCCCGCCGCGCGCTCTGCGCGCTGGCGGTGGCGGCGGTGGTCCTCGTATCCCTGTCGCGCCTCTACCTGGGGGTGCATTACCCCGCTGACGTGCTGGGCGGGGTGGCCATCGGACTGGTCGTGGTCATGGCCTTCCGGCTGGGAGAGTCGTGGCTGGCGCGCCTGCCCTGGCCCCGGGTGGCGCTGGCGGCCGCGGCGGCCGCCCTGCCACTCCTCGCGCTCGCGCTCTATCACGCGCCGGACGCCTACCGCATAACCGGGACCTTCATCGGCTTCGCGGAGGGTTACCTGCTGCAGGAGCGGCTCCTCGCCTTCCGGGAACGCACCTGCCTGGCGCGGCAGGCGCTCAAGGCGTTGGTGGGGCT
>JBBITQ010000238.1:0-2446 GCA_037440685.1 Clostridiales bacterium | reverse complement strand
GGGGGGCGCAACGGGCCTTGGCCGCCTGTAACTGGACTGTAAAATGGCACCTGGCCCGCGCCTGGCTGGGTTTCCGTTTCGGTTGTTTCTCCCGCCGCTGCTGCATTCCTTCAAATAAAGGGCGGGCTTAAACAAACTGTAAAATCAGCGCACCTCGATAAAGGTCACTAGCCCGTCGCGCAACACCAGGCTCACGCGCTGCCCCACGATGTCGCCCAGGCCGCGCGCGCCGCGCAGGAACACCTGCGGGGCCAGGTAGGCGCGCTGGGCCTGGGCCTGGCCCGCGGGGCGCACGTACAGCCGGCGCTCGGCGGCGTCGACCTCCGTCGCCGTGCCCTCGATGACGCCGAAGACGCTGCGGAGCAAGGTGTCGCCGGGGTCGACCCCGCCCGCGGCGGCGCTGTACCGCCCCACCCGGAGGGTGTTGGCGGCCAGCACCGCCAGTTCCGCCCGCGTGAGGACTTCGCCGCCCTCCTTCTCCCCGAGCCGCGCCGTCAAGGCCGCGCGCAGAGAGTCGCGCTCCGCCTCCGGCCACTCACCGCCGGCGTCCAGCTCCACGGCACGCGCCAGCACGGTGACCGCGTCGCGGAACGCCACCTTCCGCCCCGCCTCGAAGCGCGGCTTCTCGCGGCCGGGGAGGCCGCGGATCACGCCGAGCTGGGAGGCCACGCGGGCATACCCCGCCGCCCAGGAGGGGATCTCCGCGGCGTCCTCGAAGGGCAGGGACTGGTCCTTGTACCAGTCGGCCACCTGGTCGTAGCCCAGCATCCGCACCACCACGGCCGCCAGCTCGCCGCGCGTGACCGCCTCGTCCGGCTGGGCCATGAGGCCGTCCGGGGTTCTGGAGCCGCGGAAGATGTTGAGGGCCAGGAGGAGCGCGAAGTCCCCCTCGGCGGGGTGGTCGACGGTATCGAGGAACGGCGAGCCGGTGATGACCGGCGGGCCGGCCACCAGCGCGGGCCGTTGGAAGAAGAGCCCGAGCCACCGTCCCTGCGCCGCCCACGCCGGGGTGCCGCCCGTCACGAGGAGGGCCAGCGCCATCGCCATCGCCTTCGTCGTCAGCCTGCTCATCGTTTCACACCCTCGCCTCTTCCCGCGCCGTCACGGCGTGGCCCCCGCCGCCCCGGCCTCGGCCAGGCTGCCGGGGCTGCCCGGCAGCGCGCCCGCGGCCAGGGCGCGGTAGGCGTCCCAGTAGCCCTCGGGCTCGAAGCCGAGGCGCCACATGGCCACCCCGCCCAGCTTGTGCTTGTTGACCAGCATCAGCTTCAGGCGCAGGCCGCGCGCGTCGGTGAAGTACACCAGGCGCGGCGCCCCGCCGTCGTCCACGTAGCGGAGGCGCGTCTCCGCCGTCTGGGGATCGCTCTCCGCCATCGCCCCGTCGCGCTGCAGCAGTTCCTCCACGGAGTAGAACTCGCCGTTCTGCTCCCAGTCGGTCACCGGGCGCGCCTTGGCGCTCCCGCCCGCCTCCGGCCAGTCGTAGGCGTACGCCGGTATCCCCAGGAGGAGCTTCTCCGCTGCGATCTGGGACGCGGCGTAGGCCATCACGCCGTCGGCCCAGTACAGCGCTCCCACCGGGCCGGGCGGGCTGCCGCTGTAGTGCTGGTCGTAGGTCATCACGACCACGTAGTCCGCCAGCCGCCCGATGGCGTTGTAGTCATAGGCCCGCCCCCAGCTCGAGTTGGCCGTGCGCTCATCGCGCGCCATGAGGGCCACCGTGGTCAGGTAGCCGCGCGGCTTCAGGGCCGCCGCCACCTCGCCCACGAACCGGGTGAAGCGGTCGCGGTCGTCGGGGTCCACCTGCTCGAAGTCCAGGTTCACCCCGGCGTAGCCCTGTTCCATCAGCTTCAGGATGTTCTGGACCGCCTTCTCCCGCGCCCTGTCGTCGGAGAGCAGCGCCGTGATCTCCTTGCGGTTGAAGTTCTTCACCACCGCCAGGACCGGCAGCCCGAACCGGCTCGCCGCCTCCATGGTGCGCCGGCTGTAGTACCCGCCGGCGAACTCGCCCCGGGCGTCGATGGGATAGGAGAAGTAGAATAGCATATTGAGTTCCTTGCCGTGGGCCAGGAGCGAGCGGTAGGCGCCGTCGGTGTTTATGTAGTAGCTCGAGATGATCACCTTCGGCTTCGCGGCCGGGGGCGGCGCCGGCTTGGCCGCCGGCAGGAGGCGCGCCCGGGCGTTCAGGAAGCGCACGATCATCACCGCCGCCTCCGCCCGGGTCGTCCTGGCGCGGGGCGCGAAGCGCACGAGGCTCAGGCCCGGCCGGCCCATGATGACCTCCTGCTGGACCGAGGCCATGGCGTCGAGCGCCCAGGCGGGGATCTCATCCCGGTCTTCGAACAGGTACAGGTAGCGCGCCTCGGGCTTCACGCCCAGGCGCACGCCCTCGCGGCCGTGGCCCCAGCCGTGCGGCAGGCTCACCACGCCGGGCGCCATCTCGTCGGTGACG
>JBBITQ010000237.1:1768-2455 GCA_037440685.1 Clostridiales bacterium | reverse complement strand
CCCGTGCGGCGCGCGCCGCCGCCGTCTAGACGGCCAGCAGCACCAGGAGCAGCCCGCCCAGCACCCCCAGGTACTCCGCCATCCGCGCCCGCTCGCGGGCGTCCCTCCAGGCTTCCTCCTCCGCGGCCGCGAGGCGCTCCCGACACAGCCGCAGGTGGCGCAACTGGTCCTCGCGGTGGGAGGCTCCCAGGCAGGGGCCCAGCGCCGCCAGGATCTCCAGGTCGGACCTCCGCCAAGCCGACACCGGGTAGACGCGGTCCAGGGCACGCGTCCAGGCCTCGTGGGCGCCGCTGCCCTGCCCTGTCCGCAATTCCTCGGCAGCCGCTGCACACAGTTGGCCCGCCAGCCCGGCCACGGCCCGGGAGACGCGCTCCAGCGCCCGCGGCAACGGCGTGGCCCCGTAGCTGACCTCCGTCTCCAGTATCTGCAGGGCGGTCTGCAGCCCCCGCAGTTCCACGGGGCGGCGGCGCAGGGCGTCGGCGGTCAGGAGGCCGATGCTCGCCGTGCCGGACACCACCAGCGCGGAGGCCATCAGCTTCGCCACCACGGCCCGACCCCCTCCCGCCCGCTGCCCTCCGGCCCGCGCGCCGCGGGGCGGCGGCGCGGCACCACCGGTTCTCCCCGCGCGTCCCAGACGCCTTCCACGGTCCCGGGGCCGCGGCTGCGCCCCAGCAGCACCAGCCGCTG
>JBBITQ010000237.1:0-1728 GCA_037440685.1 Clostridiales bacterium | reverse complement strand
AGCGCCGGGCGTTCCAGGACCTCCTCCAGGCTGCCGGCGTGGGCGGAGGCCAGCACCCGCACCCCCGCGCGCAGGGCGTCCGCCACCGCCTCGGCGTCCTCGGGCCGCCCGAGCTCGTCGGTGACCACCACGCGCGGCGCCATGGCGCGCAGGAGGACGGTCATCGCCCAGGCCTTCGGGCACCCCGCCAGCACGTCGGCGCGCGGCCCCAGGTCCAGCTCCGGTCCCCCCGGCCCGTAGCCCGAGAGCTCCAGCCGCTCGTCGGCCACCGCCACCGCCACCCCGGGGCAGGCGAGGTCCGGCCTGCCCGTCGCGATCTGGCGCGCGAGGTCGCGCAGGAGGGTCGTTTTGCCCGCCCCCGGCGGGGAGAAGATGAGCGTGTTCAGGGGCAGTCCCCCGCCGTCCAGGATGAGCGGGAGGAGCGCGTCGGCGGCGCCCTGCACGGCCCGGGCGATGCGCACGTTCAGGGAGGCGATGTCCCTGAGCGCCCTCACCTCGCCATCCGCCAGGACGGCGCGGCCGCCGAGCCCCACCCGGTGCCCGCCCGGCAGGGTGAGGAACCCCTGCCGCAGCTCTTCCTCCAGCGCGTAGAGAGAGCTACCGCTCATGAGTTCCAGGGTGCGCCGGACGTCCTCGTCGCTGACGATGCATCCGCAACCGGGGTCGCGTACCAGGCGCCCCTCCCGGTCGACGAAGGCGTCCCCCCAGGGGCCGCTGACCGAGAGGGGACGGCCCGCCCGCAGCCGGATCTCCTCCCACGGCCACAGCGCGCCGTCAGGGCCCGCCGGGCGTTCGGCCAGTTTCCGCGCCGCCGCCCCCAGCACCCGCCGCAGGCCCGGGGCGAGCAGGGGCAGCACCTCCCGTTCCAGCACCGCAAGACACCCCAGCGCCGCCTCCACAGCTTGCCCCCTCCCGCTGACCATTGATATTGGGCGGGGGGACAAATTATGCCCGGCCCCCGCGCGCGGCCGCGCCGGCAAAATGCCCCCCGGCCGCCCGGCCGGCGGCCGCGGGTTTCCGCCGCGGGCTGCGTCAGCCGGCGGCGTTTGTCCGCCGTTTGACAACGGCCCCGGGGCGTGATTTCATGTTTGCGAAAGGGCGGGTTCGCCATGCCAGTGCACCCTGCGGGCGGCGCGCGCTTGGGCCGCGCGGCCATCCTGGCCGCGGTCCTGCTGTCCGTCCTGGTCAGCGGATGCGGCCAGCGGGGCGGCAAGACGGCCGCCGTTGCGATGGACCAGGCCATCCCCGTCGCCGTCACGACCGCTTCCGTCGGCGCCATAGAGAACACGCTGACCATCCCCGGGCGCATCGTCGCCCGCCAGGAGGCCGTCCTCTCCGCCAAGGTGCCCGGCCGCGTGAGCGCGGTGCTCGTCTCCCTGGGCGACCGCGTGCGCCGGGGCCAGGCGCTGGTGCGGCTGGAGAGCGGTGACCAGGCGGCTCAGGTCGCGCAGGCCCGCGCGGCCTGGGAGTCCGCCCGCGCCAACCGCGAGCGCATGCGCCTCCTCTACGAGGAGGGGGCTATCTCGCGCCAGCAGTGGGAGCAGGCCGAACTGCAGCTCACCCAGGCCAGCGTCGCGCTGGACATGGCCCGCTCGGCGCTCGCCAGCGCCACCATCACCGCAATGCCGGTGGCCGCCGACAGGAAGTTCTGCACCCCCAGCCCGAAAGCCTGCGAGAAGGAAGACAGCTGCGCCTCCCCCGAATAGGCCTGCCAGTTGGTGTTGGTGA
>JBBITQ010000236.1:0-2468 GCA_037440685.1 Clostridiales bacterium | reverse complement strand
CCATGCGCCGGGTCAAGAGCGCCTGGCCCAGGGTGTTGTTGATCTTGTGGGCGCCGGTGTGGTTCAGATCCTCGCGCTTCAGGTAGACGCGCACCCCGCCGCCCAGCCTCTCGCTCAGCCGCCGGGCGAAGTAGAGGGGCGTCGGGCGCCCGGAATACTCTCTAAGGTAGTAATCCAGCTCGGCCTGGAAGGCTGGATCCCGGCGCGCCTCCTCATACGCCTGCTCCAGCTCCAGGAGGGCCGGCATCAGCGTCTCGGGGACGAAGCGCCCGCCGTAAGGGCCGAAGCGCCCCCTCTCATCGGGCCAGCGGTACTCAGCCGCGCGCCTCCTGGCCGCGTTCAGTTCCTCCGCCATGCTCCCACCTCCGCACCGCTTCCACGAAGCGGTGGATCTTCGCCGGGTCCTTGCGGCCCTCCGTCTCCGCGCCGGTGGAGACGTCCACCCCCGCCGGTCGGGCCATCGTCAGGGCGGTGGCCACGTTCTCCGGCGTCAGGCCGCCGGCCAGGATGACCGGGGCCGGCAGGTCCGCCGCCGCCACGAGCCGCCAGTCGAAGCGCTGGCCGGTGCCGCCCACCTGCCCCTCCACCAGCGCATCCAGGAGGAAATAGTCCGCCGCCCCGCTTGCCGCGGGGGACGACCAGACAGCCGCGATGCCAGCCACGTCGGCGGCCGTGCGCACCCGGAAAGCACGGATCACCCGGCACCCGGTGGCAGTCCGCGCCTCCCGGCAGAAGTCCGGGGTCTCATCCCCGTGGATCTGGAGGAAGTCCAGTCCCGCCTGGGCCGCGGCCGCCGCGATCTCCGCCAGGGAGGCATCGACGAACACGCCCACCCGCGCCGGCCCGCGCGGTATGGCCGCAGCGATCGCCCCCGCCTGCCGCGGCGTGACATAGCGGCGGCTCGGCGGGTAGAACACGAACCCCACGGCGTCCGCCCCGGCGGCCGCGGCGGCGCGCCCCGCCTCCGCCGAGGTGATGCCGCAGATCTTCACGAAGATCAAGCCCTGTCCCTCCGCCTTCGCCTGTGACCCTAAGCCGACCCGGGCACGCCTGTCAACTGGCGCAGGAGCGCTCCCGGGTCCTCCGCCCGCACCAGGGCCTCGCCCACCAGCACCGCATGCGCCCCCGCCCGCCCCAGCCTCTCGACGTCGGCGCGGGTGAAGACGCCGCTCTCCGCCACCAGCGTGCACTCCGGCGGCACCAGGGGCGCCAGCCGCTCCGTCACCGCGAGGTCGGTGGCGAAGGTGCGCAGGTCCCGGTTGTTGATGCCGATGAGGCGCGCCCCCGCGTCCAGCGCCCGCCTGAGCTCTTCTTCGGTGTGGACCTCCACCAGGCACTCCAGGCCCAGCTCCCCAGCCAGGTCCAGGAGCACCCGAAGCGCGGCATCGCTGAGGGCAGCGACGATGAGGAGGATGGCATCCGCCCCGAGGGCGCGCGACTCGAATACCTGATCGGGATCGATGATGAAGTCCTTGCGCAGTAACGGCAGCCCCACCGCCTCTCGCACCGCCGCCAGGTGGGAAGGGTCGCCGTGGAAGTAGCTGCGCTCGGTGAGCACCGAGATGGCACTGGCCCCGCTCTCCGCATAGGTCCGCGCCTGCGCCACGGGGTCAAGGGCGGCGTTCATCACCCCGCGGGACGGCGAGGCCTTCTTGATCTCGGCGATGACCCGCACCTCGCCGGCAAGCCCGTGGCACTGCGCCGGTGCCCCGCCGCCCGCCTCCGGCATCGGCCGCGGCGAGAGCTTCCCGAGGGCCGGCCGGAAGGCTGCGGCAGGGCTGTGCGGGGGCGCGTGCCGCGGAATGGTGGGCCTCAGCGCCCGGGTGAAGTCCCGCCCTTGGGCTTGGGACACCAGGCGCCGCCGCATGGCCGCGAAGTAGCCCGCCGCCTTGAGCTCCGCCAGTTCCCTCCGCTTGGCGGCGATGATATCGTCAAGGACTGTGCGCGATCCCGGGATCGGTTCCATCGTGCTCACCGGCGTTCCCTCATCCCGCCGCCCGGTCGGCTCCGGCGCCAGCCAATTCCTGCGACACCCGGCGCAGGGCCTCGAGCTTGGCCAGCGCCCGGCCGCTGTCTATGGATTCCGCCGCCATCCGCACGCCCGTGCGCAGGTCCCGGGCCGTCCCGGCCGCTACCAGGGCGGCCGCCGCGTTGGCCAGCACCACGTCCCGGCGCGGCCCGCGCTCCCCGCCGAGCACGGCCCGGATGATGCCGGCGTTCTGCCCGGGGTCCCCGCCGGCGACCGCCTCGAGCCCGGCGTCTCGGAGGAACTGGCGCGCTGGCGCGCGCTGCACTATCGGGACCTGCGCTACGGGCTGGAGTTCGGGCTCGACCTGCGCCGCGGCCGCGCCACCACCCACAAGGCCTTCGACGAAGCCACAGCACTGCTGGCCGGCGACGCTCTCCTCACCCACGCCTTTGTGCTCCTCACCCGAGCCTATTCCGGCCAACCCGCCCTCGCCCATGCG
>JBBITQ010000235.1:1722-2481 GCA_037440685.1 Clostridiales bacterium | reverse complement strand
GGCAGGGCCGGGCCCCCTCTCCGGTCTCCCTCCCGCAGGTGCTCCATGGCGTTCTCCAGCAGGCGCACCACGTGGTCGTCGTCCAAAGCGTAGTAGACGAACTTGCCCGCCCGCCGGTACCGGACCAGCCCCATCTGCCGCAGCACCCGCAGGTGGTGAGAGGCGGTGGCCACGCTGACCCCCAGCAGCCCGGCGATATCGCAGACGCACAATTCCTCCTGCGAGAGGGCCCAGGCGATCTTGGCGCGGGTGTCGTCGGCCAGGGCCTTGAACAGGTCGGCCAGGCCGCGCGTGCCAGCCACCGCCGGGCGCAGCCGCTCCACTGTAGCGGGGTTGACGCCGAACACTTCGCAGACCGGCTGGTCGCCTTTCTCCATCGGCTGCGCGGCCTTGCTCACTTCGCCCACCCCTCCGGCGCAAAATGCTTAGACATTCGTTTGATTATTTTAGTGTATGAAACTCTACCCCACAATTAACGGTCCGCGGCCCTGGTTTTGGAAAACCATGGGATTAGAGCGCCAGCGCCCTCACCAGGTCAGCCCGGGTGACGATGCCGACCAGGCGGCCTTCCCCATCTACCACGGGAAGCCGTTTGACCCCGTGGCGCATCATCTTCCGCGCCGCCTCGGCCAGGGTCCAGTCCACCCGGGCTGTGATGGCCGGGCGCGACATGACGTCCGCGACCTTGACCGCCGCGATCTCGCGCAGTTGCTGTTCCAGCAGGTGAAGGGACCCCGTGGGGAACATCCCGCCGAGGAT
>JBBITQ010000235.1:0-1708 GCA_037440685.1 Clostridiales bacterium | reverse complement strand
CACGAAAGAGGGGACCTGCAGGGACTGCCAGCGCTTGAGCATATCGCCCTCGCTGATCACGCCCACCACCCGGCCGTCGGGCCAGACCACCGGCATCCCGCTCACGCCCCGCTCCGCCAGCCGCCTGGCCACGTCGCTTAACAGGTCATCCGGAGCCGCCGTGACCACCTCCCGGGTCATGACCTCCCCCACCATCAGCCTGTCCGCTTCCACGCTCCATCCCTCCGCGTTCGCGCTGCTCTGGCGGCTCGGCCTGGCCGGCGTCGCCTGCCAAGATCATACCACGGCGCCCGGCCGCCACCCATAACCGCCAGCTTATCGCTGGCGAAAGAAAGTCGTATTTCCCGCCGCCGCCGGGGGGCCCTAAACTGAGGGGCAGGGGAAGGGAGGCGTCCCGGATGACCCACGCGACCCCTTACCGCCTGGTCGTCCTGGACATGGACGGCACACTCCTCACAGACGCCAAGGAGATCACGCCGCGGACCGCCCGGGCCGTGCGCGACGCCGCGGCGCGGGGTGTCCGCGTCGTCCTCGCCACCGCCCGCCCTTTCTGCTCGGCGCGGCCCTACGCGGCGGCCCTCGGCCTGGACACCCCCATCGTCTGCTACAACGGCGCCCTGGTGCGCGACGTCCCATCCGCGCGCACCCTCTCCGCCCGGCCCATCCCCGCCGCCACCGCGGCCGCGATGGCCGCCTTCTGCCAGGAGCGCGGCCTCTACATGAAGGTCTTCGGCGACGACTTCTTCTGCGTCTCCGCCCCCACCGAGGAGACGGTGCGCTATTCCCCCCGCTACCGCGTCCCCTACCGGGCCGTGGGCGACGTGGCGGCCTTCATCGCTCGCGAAGGGCTGGAGCCGTATTCCTTCGTCGTCCACGCGCACCTCGATGAGATCCCGGGCCTGAAAGCGGAGATGGAGGCCCGCTGGGACGGCGCCGTCGCCGGCGACTGCCCGAACGAACACGCCATCCACTTCACCGCGGCCGGCGCCTCCAAGCTGGCAGCCGTCCAGGCCCTGGCGGCGTCCTGGGGCATCGGGGCCACCCAGACCCTCGCCATCGGCGACGGCGGCAACGCCCTCGCGCTCCTGCTCTGGGCCGGCCTGGGCATCGCCGTAGCCAACGCGCCTGATGAACTCCGGGCCCACGCCGACCACGTCACCGCCTCCAACAACGCGGACGGCGTGGCCCTGGCGCTGGAAGAGTTCGTCCTGGGCGCGCCGCCGCGCCGCCCCGACCGCATGGGCTGAGCGGCCCCGCCACCGGTGTCACACCGCACCCTCGCCCGCTCATACGATGGTTGTGTCCCTGACTCTCGCGCGGCGGGCGGAAGCGAACGCCTTCCCGGAAAGTTCTGGTCAATCCGGAAGGAGGTGCGGTGAGAATGTCCGACATCATCGACCGCCGGTTACTGATCATCATCGTGCTCATCCTGCTGCTCCTCAACGACTGAGGCGGCTATCCCGCGCACGGCGCTCCCGCAGTTACGCCCCATGGCGCCTCCACATACGATGGTGGTGCCGGAGGAGCCACCCAGGCGTGGGGGTTGAGGATGAACACCCAAGGCGAACTGGCGCAGTTGGTGGAGAAATTGCGGCAGGAGTGGCACGGACTCCCGGCTGCGGAGCGCGCGAGCCTGACCGCCCTGGCCCGGCGGATGTCCGAGGCGCTCGCGGCTTCAGGGGACGGCTATCGCGAGGCCCAGAGGATC
>JBBITQ010000234.1:0-2501 GCA_037440685.1 Clostridiales bacterium | reverse complement strand
GTGGCCCCCTCGCCCGTGACCTCGGCCTGGCCGCCGGTCATGGACCGCATGGGAACCGGGATGCGCACCTTGATCGCCATCGTCTGCATATGACCTCCTTCGTCAGGCTGTAGCCAGTTCGTCAGGCTGTGGCCAGCGCCCCTTCATAAAGCTCCCGGAAGGCGCGCAGCTTCGGCTCGATCACCGGGAAGTCGGCCACCGCCCCCTCGACGGCCTCAAGGGTCTTCAGGCCGTTGCCCGTGATGTAGGCCACCACCGTCTCGCCCGGACGGAAGGCGCCGGCCTCGGCCAGCTTCTTCAGGACGCCGATGGTCACGCCACCGGCCGTCTCGGTGAAGATCCCCTCCGTGCGGGCCAACAGCGCGATGGCCGCCACGATCTCCTCATCGGTCACGGCCACGGCGCGCCCGCCCGTCCTGCGGATCGTCTGCACCGCCAGGGGCCCGTCGGCCGGGTTGCCGATGGCCAGGGAGCGTGCGATGGTGTTGGGCTTGACCGGCACGATCTCGTCGGTGCCGCGCTCGAAGGCCTGCACCACCGGCGAGCAGCCGAGGGCCTGCGCCCCGTGCACCCGGCAGGCCAGCCGGTCGATGAGGCCCAGCCGCTGGCACTCCTCCAGCCCTTTCTGGATCTTGCTGAGCAGCGACCCGCCGGCGATGGGCACGACCACGTGGTCGGGGGCGCGCCAGCCGAGCTGCTCCACCGTCTCGAAGGCCAGGGTCTTGGAGCCTTCGGAGTAGTACGGCCGCAGGTTGATGTTCACGAAGGCCCAGCCGTACCGGTCGGCGATCTCCACGCAGAGGCGGTTGACGTCGTCGTAGTTGCCGCGCACCGCCACCAGGTTGGGCCCGTAGATGGCGGCGTTGAGGATCTTGCCCTTCTCCAGGTCGGCAGGGATGAGCACGTAGCACGGCGCGCCCGCCCGCGCGGAGTGGGCCGCCACGGAGGCAGCCAGGTTCCCCGTCGAGGCGCACCCGAACACCGTGAACCCGAACTCCCGCGCCTGGGACATGGCCACGCTGACGACGCGGTCCTTGAAGGACCAGGTGGGGTTCACCGAGTCGTTCTTGATGTAGAGGGCAGTGATGCCGAGCTCCCGGGCCAGGTTGTCAGCCCGGATGAGGGGCGTGAAGCCGGCGCCGATGTCGACGGGCTCCTCGCCGGTGAAGGGAAGGAGCGCGCGGTAGCGCCACATCCCCTTCGGGCCGCGGGCGAAGTCGTCGCGAGTCACCGTTTCCCGCAGGGCGTCGTAGTCGTATTCGACCTCAAGCGGACCGAAGCAGGACTCGCAGACGTAGACCGGAGCCACCGGATAGGTCCGCCCGCACGAGTGGCACCGCAACCCCTGGATGAACGACATCTCCCCAACCTCCTCCCGGCCGCACCCCGCGCCGCGTCCCCACGGACAGGCACGAAAAAACCCCTCCCAAGCAGATGGAAGAGGTTCTAAAACAAGCCTCTCTCATCTCTCAGGATCCGACAATCCTGCCGGAGTTGGCACCGCTGCACCCGCCGCCCCGCGCCGCCAGGCTCCTCCTGGCCATGCGCGACAACGCGGCTGCCGGTTGCCGAGGGTTCATCGGGCCGTTCCCTTCCCCTCTCTGGATAAGAGTGCTCCGCCGGTATGCAATTGTCACCGGCCATTCTACCAGCCCTGCCACGGGATGTCAAGGGCGAGTAACGAGCCGCTCCAGGCGGCGGAAGGCCTCCAGCTTGTCCCGGTCACCGACGCGGGCGCGGGCCAGGGCCTCCTCCAGGAAGGCGATGCTCTGGTCGTAGCGCCGCCGCGCCACGGGATAAGGGTGCCCGTCCTTCCCTCCGTGGGCGAAGGCGAACCGGGCCGGGTCGCGGGTGCTGGCGGGCGTCCCGAAGACCAGCTCCGCCAGCAGGGTCAGGGCGCGGACCGTCGCCGGCCCCACGCCAGGGATGCCCAAAAGGACCTCGAAGTCTTGGGGCTGCTGCTCGTAGGTCTTGAGGAGGATGTCCCCTACCCGCCGGGGGTCGACGTCGGCGAGGGTGACATGGTGGCGGGCCGGCAGGCGCAGTTCCCGAAGGCGCTTCAGGTCCGCCATCAGGCGCTCCGGCCTCTCGCGGGCCAGTGCGGCCACGGCTTGCCGGGCGCGGCCGCTCTCGCGGGCCACCAGGTTGAGGGTCGCGCCGCGGGCGTCGCAACAGACGGCGGCATGGGGCTCCTCCACGAACGAGGCCACCGCCTCGCCCAGCCAGTGGTAGCGGCGGGCGTATCCGCTGGCGGCGTTCATCCCCTGCTGGACGACACACCAGCGCCCCGAGGCGTCGAAGAGCAGGAGGTGGTGGTAGAGGTCGTAGCCGTCCTGGACGGCGGCCGAATCGACCTTGGCCGCGAGGCGGCTCGCCCGCACCAGCGGCGCCGGATCGAACCCCTCGCGCGCGGCCGCCGCCTCCACCTCGGCCGGCGTGCGCCGGGCCACCGCCCCCTTCCCCCCGGCGGCGAACACCCCCAGCTCGTGGCCCTGGAGGCG
>JBBITQ010000233.1:2288-2503 GCA_037440685.1 Clostridiales bacterium | reverse complement strand
GGGCCGGAACCCCGACTGGGGCACCGCCTTGTTGGACTTCTTCTACCTCCTCGGCGATGCGCTCATCGGCGCCGCCTTTTTCCCCCACGAGACCGGCGCGGAGGACCGCGGCCTCCACGTGGTCTCGGCGACCGCCGCCGACCTCCCGGAACTGGACGCCTATTTCGCCGCCTGCCGCCACCGCGCCGAGAGCGAGGGCCCCGTGCCCTTCGCGA
>JBBITQ010000233.1:919-2261 GCA_037440685.1 Clostridiales bacterium | reverse complement strand
CCCGACCCCGCCACCGGCGCCCGCTCCACCTTTCCCTACCTCTGGGTGGACTTCGTGCGGGCGCCCCTGGACTTTCGCACCCTCCTGGAACTGGCGCCCGGCGTGATACGGCTGGCCAGGGACGCCTCGGGCGCGCTGTGCGGCGCCTCCGTCGTCATCCCGGTGAACGCCGAGACCCTTCCGTTCCTGGAAGCCCAGCCCGTGACGCGGGCCTACTTCCGCCGTCTGAGCCCGGCGGAGCGGGCGGAATACGCCGTGCCGCCGGAACGGACCGCCGCCTGGTTCATCCGCCACCTGCATACCTGTGACCTGGCGGACTCGGGCGCCCGCGGCGTCCTCTTCCGGGACCTGTTCCACCTGGCCTTCCGCAACGGCTGCCTGCTCACCTCGTCTCCTGCCCCCTTTTTCCAGGACCTCGTCCGCCGCTGCGGCTTCGTGGAGGTCGCAGGCGCCACCCACCACGACTTCGGGGCCGACCTGCCCAGCCCCACCTACATCCTGGACGTGCGAGGTCCCCGGCTCGCCGCGCTCCTCTTGAACCTGATCCACGGCGGGGTGCCGCCGGACGACGCCCGGGCCAGCGCCGTGGCCAGCGTTCTGGCGGAACGGCTGGCGGCGTGGGCGGCCGAGAGCGCGCGCGCCGGACAGGGCGGCCTGTCCGGCGTCCCCGGATGGACGGGGAAGGAGGGGACGGGCACCCTGGCCGGCCTCACCCCCCGCGAGCGCGAGGTCGCCCTGGCCGTCCTGGACGGCCTCTCCAACACCGAGATCGCCGACCGGCTGGGGATCCGGTTGCTGACCGTCAAGAAGCACTTGACCCGCATCTTCGAGAAGGCTGGTGTCCAGAGCCGCACCCAGCTCATCAGGAGGCTGATCGGCGAAGGCACCCGCCGGGGATCGCCCTGACCGCGCCGTCCAGGTGCCGTTCCGGGGCGGATCCGGTCCCCGGCAGGCGCCGGGTCAGCCGGCGCGCCAGGAGGAGAGCCGCCCCGGGCGGACAAATAATTACCTTATGGACGAGGAGCGCCGCGGGGGCCAGGTGCTGTACAGCGTGCGCATGCGGGCGGCGCAGGGCGGACCCCACGAGCGCGGGGGGCGGCACGTCTCCGGGGCGGAGCGCATCGTCACGGAGGAGCGGTTGCACCGCACCGTGCGGGCGCTGCTGGAGCGGGCCCGGCGCCACGCCCGTGGCGACCCCGACTTCGTCCAGGTCACGGTAGAGCGGGTGCCGGCGGGGGCGGTGGCGCGGCGCGGGCCGCCTCTTCTCGCCGCCGCATCTCCTCCTGCTGGCGCGCGCGCGCCGCCCGCGCGTCGGCCTCCGTGCGCGCGGCCGCCTCGGCAG
>JBBITQ010000233.1:0-909 GCA_037440685.1 Clostridiales bacterium | reverse complement strand
CGCCGGACGAGGCCCGGCGGGTGGCGCGGGCGCTCCTGGAGGCCGCGGGCGTCGCGCCGGTGGCCGCACGCGAGGCCGTGGCTCTCCTGGCTGCGGGGCCGGGTCCCGCGGGGACCGCCATGCGGGGTGCCGTGTTGATGGACGCGGCCACCGGGGAACGGCTGGAGCCGGACCGGGGGCGCGGGGTGCGCGTCACAAGGGTGGATTACGATCCGGCCGCGCGACGGCGGCTGGAGGCCGCCCTGAGGCGGCGCGGCCTGCGGGGAGAGGCCGTGCGGCGCGCGCGCGAGGCCCTGGCCCTGGCCAGCAAGGCGGCCTGGGTGGGGGCGCTGGCCGAGCTGGGCTGGTCGGACGACCCGGGGTACACCACGGGCTATGTGGCCGCCCCCGCTATCGGGTACGTGCGCCTGCCGGGCATCAAGGAAGCGGGGGACTGCCGGGGCGGGCGCGTCCTGTTCCTGGCCGCGGGGGAAACGGTTCGTGTGGATGGCGGGCTGGCCGGTCTGATCGGGCGCCTGGAGGAGGCGCCGGTGCTCATCGCCGCGGTGGGGCGGGTGGGGCCGGCCGTGCCGCCCGAGGAGTTCCTGGAGGGGTTGCGCGTTGGGGATGCCTGAGCGGGAGGGAGGGCCGGCGGACCCCGCGGTGCGGGACGCGGCCTGGCTCGACAAGAAATACGTCTGGCACCCGTTCACCCAGATGAAGGACTGGCTGGCCGGGGAGCCGATCGTGATCGTGAGCGGGGAGGGGGTGCGGCTCCGGGACGACCGCGGCCGGGAGTACTACGACGGCAACTCCTCCATGTGGGTCAACATCCACGGCCACCGGCGGCCGGAGATCAACAGCGCCATAAAGCGGCAGTTGGACCTCATCGCCCATTCCACCCAACTCGGCCTGGCGAGCCCTCCCGCG
>JBBITQ010000232.1:1182-2507 GCA_037440685.1 Clostridiales bacterium | reverse complement strand
TACCTGGCGCGGAGCCGCGAGGTGCAGCCCTACCTCAGCCGGCTGGCCATGGGCATCACTGAGCTCCTCAGCATGCAGATGGAGCTGGCCGAGGCGGACCGGCAGATGCAGCTCGTGACCAAGGCGCGGCTAGAGGCGCTGCAAGCTCAGATCCGGCCGCACTTCCTCTTCAACGTGTTGAACACCATCATCATGTTCAGCCGGACCGACGTGGAGAAGTCCCGGGAGCTCCTGATTCACCTGGCGGCCTTCTTCCGCCGCTCCCTCAACTACCGTGGCAACTTCATCACCGTGCAGGAGGAGCTGGATTACATCAACACCTACCTGTACCTCGAGCAGGCCCGTTTCGGCGAGAAGATAAAGATGCGCCTCCGCATCGATCCCCGGCTGCTCCAGTACCGGATCCCAATCCTGACGATCCAGCCCCTGGTGGAAAACGCCATCGTCCACGGGCTGGCCCCGAAAGAGGGCGGGGGGCGGCTCGGCATCTCAGCCCACCTGGTGGGAGGCGAGATTCGTTTCACCATCCGTGACGACGGCGTGGGCATCCCGCCGGAGCGGATGCAGCAGATCCTCAAGCCCGGCTTCGGCAGCGGGATGGGGCTGGGGCTGAGCAACGTGAACGATCGCCTCACCAGCCTATACGGAGAGAAGTACCGGCTCAAGATCCGGAGTGCCCCTGGCCGGGGGACCACCATCCTGGTTCGGATACCAGTGGCGGCAGGCCAAGGGGAGGAACCGGAGGGCGATGGGGCCGCCCTGAGGGCGGCCACGCCGTGACGCGGCAGGCCCAGGCGAGGAGGGTAATCGGTGGCGATCAGAGCCCTTATTGTCGACGATGAATTTCCGGCCCGGGCCGAGCTGCGGTTCCGGCTGAGCAAGTATCCCGACGTGGAGGTGATCGGGGAGGCGGCAACGGCCCGGGAGGCGCTCCAGCTCGTCGATGCCCTGGAATACGACGTGGTGTTCCTGGATGTGCAGATGCCCGGGCTCAACGGGATCGAGGTGGCGCGCAGGCTGCGCCAGCGGGAACGGGCGCCGCGGGTCGTCTTCGTCACGGCTTACGACGAGTATGCCCTTGAGGCCTTCGCCGCCCGCGCCGTCGACTACCTGCTAAAACCGTTTGACGATGACCGGTTGGCCGAAACGGTACAACGCCTGCGCGAAGGGGAACGGGAGCCGTCGCGGAGCGCCGAAAGCCGGGGGCCGGTCCCGCCGACTCTGGCTTGGGTGCCGACGGAGAAAGAGGGGAAGACGATCCCGGTCGCGGTGGAGGACATCATCTTCATCACCGACACCCAGGGCAACTTCGTGCACGTCAACGC
>JBBITQ010000232.1:0-1137 GCA_037440685.1 Clostridiales bacterium | reverse complement strand
CTCCCGAGCGTTTTTTCCGCTGCCACCGGAGTTTCGTCGTCAATATATACCAAGTGAAGGAGATCATCCCGTATTTCAACGGCACCTATCTCCTCAGCATGAAGGACCGCGCGCACACCAAAGTGCCTGTCAGCCGCGGCAACGCTAAAAGGCTCAAGCAGCTCTTCGGGCTTGGTTAGCCCTCCTACCCGCGAGGGACCTTTCTTGCCGGCCCTCTCAGCCGTTGTTATACTTGAAGGAAGTGAGCGTCACATGGTGAATACCATGGACCGTATATTTATGCGTATCGAGGCGCTGGCGCAGCTTCGATCGGGTGGGGGATCGACGTGTATAGCGCCCGGCTACCGGTTACAGACGAGCACGGCTTCTACGAGATCCGCCTAGAGTCCATCGGCGGACTGGGGGCGCACCTGGCCGGCCAGATCCTCGCCGAGGCGGGTGTGTTGCGCCTCGGGCTGAACGGCGCCCACTTCTCCTCTTACGGGTCCGAGAAGAAAGGCACGCCGGTCCGTTCGTTCGTGCGTTTCTGCGCTGCGGGTCAGGAGGTGCGCACCACCAGTCCCGTGCAGCAGCCCCACCTGGTCGCCGTATTCCACGAGGGGTTGTTGAAGTCGGAGGATGTCGCCGCCGGACTCCGGCCCGGTGGTGCGATCATCGTCAACAGCGTGCGGTCGCCGGAGGAACTGCGGCAGCGGCTTGGCCTGCGGGGCGTGACCGTGGCTGCGCTCGACGCTTTGGGCATCGCCGTCGAAGAGAAGACGCGCGTGAATACGGCTATGCTGGGCGCCATCACCCGGGTCTGCGGTTTTCTCGCCCCGGAGGCGGTGAAGGAGACCATCCGGGCGACCTTCCAAAAGAAGTATCCCAACCTGGTCCAGGCCAACCTGCGCACTTTCGACCGCGGTTACGAGGAGGTGCGCCTGGACATGGCCGCCTCCGGCGGGGAGGAGAACCACGCGCGGGGCTTTCAGCGGCCCGGTCCGCGTTACGGCTTCCTCAACGCCCCCATCGGCGGGACCATCGTGGACCCCGGGAACACCGTGCTCAAAGACCTGACGGTGTCGCGGCAGGGGTTCTTGCCGGCTTTCCACCGGGAGAAGTGCACCGACTGTGCCATCTGCGAGCTGGTGTGCCCCG
>JBBITQ010000231.1:0-2516 GCA_037440685.1 Clostridiales bacterium | reverse complement strand
GCCGCCCCACGGATCTACGTTCGGATCCGCCGTCGGGTCGTCAGTCACGAGGTAGGAATACTCGTAGTAGTCTTGCACGTTCGTATCCGTATACGTGACATACCCGTAGTTCGGGTCGATGGCGCACGGTCCGCTCACTACCTGCTTCGGCGACAGCTGCACCACGCACTGGGCACCCTGGATGGGGTTGAACGAACGGCCGTCGCCCTTCTCGTGCTTGTACACCGTATACATGACAGTGTTGCCGGAATACGGCGGGTGGCCGTTCGCCACGTCCGTGCTCCACATGAGGGTGACCTTCGACGGCGAGCCGGACACCAGCGCCCGGAGGTCATAGGGACCCTTGCTGCCCGGCAGCACGTTGGCCGCCAGGGCGGATGCACCCAGGGCCATGATCAAGAGAGTGACCAGCCCTAGGACCAGAGTAGCTCTCCTCACAGAAATAGCACCTCCCAGGTTTGCTTTATCACATCCACCCCGCTTCACTCTTCTCACCCCCTCTCCGCGCCGATTCGGGTGGCGGAAACCGGCGTGCGACCGGGCGGCCGCCGCCGGTCCTTCCCCATGCGTCAGATCGATAAGCGAGCAAAAGGTAACCCTGGAAACCATGCCGTTTAGTAAAGAAGTGCTAGTCCTAGAGTTATTACTATGCGCGACCGCACCGGATCAGAACCTGTCCGGCGACGCGATGTTGCAGCAATGTTGCGCATTGCTAGGGCACAAGGGCGCCGTTGGGCGTGGTGCTGTGGCAGCGGTAGCAGACCGAGGCCATGGGGTTGAAGCGCGCCAGAGCGGAGCTGAACCCGAGCTGCGTCCAGTAGGGCTGGTCCGCAGGGATGTACGCGGGCCTCTGCTCCCAACGCTCCAGCCTCTTGCCCGTGGCGTCGAAGACCGGCTCGGCGAAGTCCCAGAGCTTGCTCGGGAAGGTGCCGTCGGGCGTCCCGTCCTGCCCGGCGGGGCGCTCGAAGGGGTCGGCGCAGTCGCCGTCGCCGTTGCGGTCTACGCACAGGTAGGTCAGGCTGTCTTCCGTTCGCGCGGTGTCGCCGAGGCGATTCCAGAGATAGCCCGTGACGTTGTCCCGCTGGGCATCCATGACCGTAGACAGCGCCTCGCCCGGATCGTTGCCGCAGTAGCCGTCGCCGTCATAGCCGGTACACGTGTAAACCCGGGTGTCGTTCAGGTCGCCGTTCCGGTACGCCACCTCGATGCGCTCCGCGCCCGACCCGTGGGCCACGTGGCAGGTCAGGCAGACCACGGCGTTCTCGGGGTAGCCGGTGCCCGCCAGGTTAGCCCCCGATTGCAACTGCCACTTGCCCGTCTGAATCCCCTCCAGCGGCACCACCGGGTCGATGAGCCGCCCCTGGCCCACCCGGCTGCAGAGCGGGTCCCCTGCAAGGGCCAGGCGCAGCGTGCACACGTCCCCGTCAGAGGAGAGCACGCCTTCGACGAGCTTGCCCTCTCGGTAGGCCTGCACCGCCGGCAACCCGATGGGATGCTTGTGCTCTCCCGGCACGTCCTCCAGCAGGCTGTAGGTGTACGCCTCCGGCGCCACCTGAAAGGCGTCGACGCCGACAGCCGTCCCACTGGACGCCGCGTTCTTGTCCCCCGTCACCACGAGCTTCACGGTGTGCATCCCGCTGGCCCCCAACCAGGAGAAGATCACCTGCTGGTCGGCGCGTACCGGCGCATAGAGGTCGACCTGATCGAGCCACACGCCGTCCACGAAGACGTTGACGATCCCCCGGTCCGGGCCCGCGCTGGCGATGACGTCCACCTGGTTCCCGTCAAAGGTGAGCGCGACCGCGGCGTCCGCCTGGCTGCTCACGGTCTCCGTGGCGGAACCCGCGGGCCCGCTGCAGCCCGCGCAGAGCACCGGCACCCATGTCCCGCTGTAAGCGAGGGTGCCGCTGTTGTCCTCCACGCGGCCTCCCGACACCTTGCGACCTGAAGAGGCGCCGCCGGGGATGTCCCCGTACAGCATGCTGGCGTCCTTGTAGCCCGACCTGGTGGCGCCGCCGGGCAGGAGGGCACCGAAGCGGTCGATCCCGGCCTCCGGCCACATGAAGGCCCGGTGGCAGGCAGTGCAGAAGGACGTCACCCCGCCGAGCTTCCGGTCCACCCTACACCGCACCCCGGTGGGAGAGGACGGGTCGGTCGCGTAATACCCGCTGGGCAACGCCTGGGTCTGGTTGGCCATCTGACAGTAGGCCAGCGCCCGCTCCTCCGTGGTGTTCCCGTCGTGGTCGATGTCCCACACGTCCGGAGCCAGGGTGGCGCAGCCGGCGTCGGCGCAGGCGAAAGCCCTGTCCTCCACCGCCGGATCCCGGTAGCTCAGCACCGAGCTTCCGCCCGAGAGGAAGCGGGTGTACATGGCCCGCCGTAACAGGGGCTGGTTGACGTCGCCCCCGCCCCAGTCCCCGCGGTCGAGGGTGGCGTCGCTGCCGTTGCGATCGACCTCGCTCACGCCCCGCACCAGGATGTTGGTGCGATCGTTGATCACCCCGCGCAGAATGCGG
>JBBITQ010000230.1:0-2559 GCA_037440685.1 Clostridiales bacterium | reverse complement strand
GCCACCTGCCGCTACACCACCATCCAGAACTGGTCCAACAACGTCTACAACCTGGTGACCAAGCGCGCCGTGGCCTACGAGGGGGCCTCCATGATCTGGGTGGACGGTAATCTCGGCAGCAAGGTGACCATGAAGTACCCGGCGGTGTTCATGCGCGGGCGCGGCGCCCGGGCCGAGATCATCTCCATCGCCGTGGCCGGACGCGGCCAGCACCAGGACGCCGGTGCCAAGGTGGTGCACCTCGCCCCCGACACCAGCTCCCGCATCATCTCCAAGTCCATCAGCCGCCAGGGGGGCATCACCACCTACCGGGGCCTGGTCCACGTCGGACCCCACGCCACAGGCGCCCGCGCCAACGTGAAGTGCGACGCTCTCATCCTGGACGACGCCTCCAAGTCCGACACCATCCCGTACATGGAGGTGCAGGGCGACGACCTGGCGGTGGAGCACGAGGCCACGGCCAGCAAGGTGAGCGAGGACCAGCTCTTCTACCTGATGAGCAGGGGCTTGTCGGAGCAGCAGGCGATGAGCATGATCGTCATGGGCTTCATCGAGCCCTTCACCCGCGAGCTGCCGATGGAGTACGCCGTGGAGCTGAACCGCCTGCTGGCCCTGGAGATGGAGGGCGCTGTGGGGTAACCGCGCAGCGGCATTTGCCATGGCCGAGGTCCGCGCCGCGGACCCGCGCCCCGCGTCTGCGCCGAGGGAGGTGACAGCGATGGCGGCGGTGCCGGAGCCGGCGGGACGGATCATGGCCGCGCTGGAAGCGGCCGGCCACGAAGCCTATCTCGTGGGCGGGGCGGTGCGCGATATGCTCCTCGGCCGCCCGGCCAAGGACCTGGACGTGGCCACCAGCGCCCACCCCCAGGAGGTCAGGCGCCTCTTCCGCCGCGCCGTGCCCACGGGGGAGAAGTATGGCACGGTGACGGTGCTGGACTTCGGCGCGCCGGTGGAGGTGACCACCTTCCGGACCGAGGGGCGGTACGCCGACCACCGCCACCCGGAGGCGGTCCGCCTGGGGGTCACCCTGGCGGAGGACCTGGCCAGGCGGGATTTCACCGTCAACGCCATGGCAATGCGCCGCACGGGCGAAGTCGTCGACCCTTTCGCCGGGCGGCACGACCTCCAGCAGCGGCTGGTCAGGTGCGTGGGGGAACCGGCGGCGCGCTTCGCCGAGGACGCCCTGCGGATGCTGCGGGCGGCGCGGTTCTCCGCCCAGCTCGGCTTCTCCGTGGAGCCGGCCACGCGGGCGGCCATGGTGGCCAACGCCCCCCTCATCGACCGCGTCAGCCCAGAACGGATCCGCGACGAATTGATCCGCACCCTCGTGGCGCCCGCCCACAGGGACGGTTTCGACATCCTGCTGGCGACGGGGCTTTTGGCCCGCGTCGCGCCCGAACTGGCGGCCATGGTAGGCGTGGAGCAGGGCGGGCAACACGCCCACGACGTCTACACCCACTCCCTCCTCACGGTGGTCGACAAGGATGACGTCGGCCTGGCCCTGGCCGAACTCCTGCACGACGTGGGGAAGCCGGACACCCGCAGCGTGGCCGACGGCAAGGTGCACTTCTACCGCCACGAACTGGTGGGCGCCGAGAAGGCGACGTCATTCCTCCGCCGGCTGCGCATGAACGGGGATACCGTGGACCTGGTGGCCCGCCTCGTCCGCCACCACCTCGTCTACGGCCTTCGGCGGGCCGGCGACGGCGCCTTCCGCCGCCTGATGCAGCGGCTGGGGCGGGAGAACGTGCCTCTCCTGGTACGGCTCGTGCGGGCGGACGTGGCGGCCCACGGCCGCATGCCGCCAGAGCAGGCGGCCGAGGTGGAGGCGATCCTGGCGCACCTCGAGGAGCTGGCGGCACGGCCGGAACCCCTGACGGTCAAGGACCTGGCCGTGAACGGCCGCGACGTCATGGAGGCCCTGGGCATCGGCCCGGGTCCGCTCGTGGGCCGGGTCCTGGCGCGCTGCCTCGAGGCCGTCCTGGACGACCCGTCCCTCAACACGCGCGAGCGGTTGCTCCGCTTGGCCGCCGCTGCCGTTGACCCGGGAGGCGGCGATGATACAGCGGGAGCGGCAAACGCCGGGAGGAAACGCACCCCTTCCCGCCGGTAACGGCCTCCGCCCTCACTGCACGGTGAGCAACCCGCGGATCTCCTGGAACTTGGAAGGGCCGATCCCGGGGACCTGCTGGATGTCCTCCACCCGGCGGAAGGGACCGTGGACCTTGCGGAACTCGATGATCCGCCGCGCCAGCGCCGGTCCGATGCCCGGCAAGGTGTCGAGGGCCGCCGCATCTGCCCGGTTCAGGTTGACCTTCGCCTGCCCCCCAGCCCCCGCGCCTCCCCCCAGCGCCGCCCCGGCCGGATCCCACGGCGCCTGCGACCAGGGCGCAACGCCGCCACCCACCGGAGTTCCGGCATCCCTCTCCGACGGTATGTACACCTTCTGCCCGTCCTCTAGCGGCGCCGCCAGGTTCGTGAGGTCAAGCCGCGCCTCGGCGGTGGCGCCGCCAGCGGCAGCAAGGGCGTCCACCACCCTCTTCCCCGGCGGCAAGGCGT
>JBBITQ010000229.1:1229-2592 GCA_037440685.1 Clostridiales bacterium | reverse complement strand
CGTTGGCATCCACGCCGGGCACCCCGCCGGCCGGCTGGCCGCTGCCCCGGAACCGCTCCTGCAGCTCCTCGATGCTGCGCACGATTCCCTGGTCGTCTTTGAGGGGCTGGAACAGCTCCCGCTCCACCGTCTGCTGGTCGAAATTGAGCTCGGCCCGGACGCGGGCCACCACGTTCCCCGGCCCCAGGACCTGTTCCAGGAGGCTCTCCACGCTCGTCTGGAGCTGCTTTTCAAACTGAGCCTGCACCGCCAGGTTGCCGTTGACGGCGGCCCCGCCGGCGTCAGCCGTCTCGGCCACCTCGGCCGAGAGGATCTTCCCGTTCTCGTCGAGCACCGTCACGTTCTCGGGCTTGAGGCCTTCGACGCTCCCCGCCACCAGGTGCATGATCCCGCGCACCTGCCCCGGCTCCAGTTGCGCGCCCGGGCGCAGCCGCAGGAGGATGGCGGCGCTCGCCGGCTTCTGCTCTCGCACGAACAGGCTCGGCTCCGGGACGTTCAGGTGCACCCGCGCCGCCTCCACGCCGTCGATCTGAAGGATGGTCCGGGTCAGCTCGCCCTGGATGGCCCGCAGGTACTGGACCCGCTTGTCGAACTCCGTGGCGCCCAGGTTGAACTTGTCCATGATCTCCAGCCCAACCACGCCGTTCCGGGGCAGCCCCTCCTGGGCTAGGAGCAGTCGCGTGCGGTGGACCATGGGCTCCGGGACGTCGACGGTGCGCCCCCCGCCCGAGAGGCGGTAGGGGACCTTCTGCTCCTCGAGCCGCGCGACGATGTCCGCGGCGTCCTTGGGGTCGAGCTCGGAGAAGAGCGGGACGTAGCGCGGACCCCTGGATTCCAGGGAGAGCACGATCAGAAGGAGCACCACGACGAGGCCACCCCCTGCGGTCACCCCCAGCCGCGCCCGGGGACCGAGCCCCGACCACCACGCCCTTGCCCGGGCCAACCCGCTCATTCCGCCCGCAACCTCCCTTCTCCGGCCGCGCCAATTGCACCCTTGCCGCCCGCCGCGGCGACGGAGCCCCCGCCGTTAGCGGCCAGGCGCTAAACCTGCATGCGCATGATCTCCTGGTAGGCCTCCAGGAGCTTGTTCCGCATCTGGATGGCAAGCTGCAGGGAGAGTTCGGCCTTCTGGGCCGCCACCATCACCTGCGACACGTCCTGCACCTGGCCCGCGAGCAGTTGCTCGCTCAGCCGGTCGGCCTCCAGTTGCAAGGCGTTGGCGTCGCGCAGGGCCTGCAGGAACAGCTCCTTGAACCCGGCCGCCCCCTGCGCGGCCTCCCCGGCGCCCGCGGCCTCCAGCCCCCCGCGCGCCACCGCACCCCCGGCGCCGCCGCGCGCCACCGCGCCGGTGCTCGCCCGGGGC
>JBBITQ010000229.1:0-1204 GCA_037440685.1 Clostridiales bacterium | reverse complement strand
GGATCCCGCGCACCGCGTCCAAACCCAGAGCTGCCAAGGCTCATCCCCTCCCCGTCACGCGCGCCCGATCTCCAGGGCGCGAGCGAACATCGCCTTGGCCGCGTTCATCGCGGTGACGTTGGCCTCGTAAGCGCGCGTCGCCGTGATCATGTCCACCATCTCCTTGACCACGTCCACGTTGGGCATCCGCACGTAACCCCGCTCGTCGGCATCCGGATGGCCGGGCTGGTAGACGAGGCGGAAGGGCGCCAGCGCCTCGCTTACCTGCCGCACGGCCACGACGCGCACGCCTTCCCCCACGCCGTCCCAACCCCGCGCGCCGCCGACCATGAAGAAGGCGAAGGGCGCGGGCCCGTCCTCCCGCGGCGCGAAGACGGCCACCTTGCGCCGGTATGGCCCCCCCTCCGGGGTGCGGGTGGTGTTGGCGTTGGCGATGTTGTCGGCGATGACGTCCAGCCGCAGGCGCTCGGCCGTGAGCCCTGACGCGCTGATGTCCATGGAGCGGAAGAGGTTCACCGCTTACCGCCTCCCCTCGGTGATGGCCAGGCGCAGGTAGTTGAGCTTGGCGGAGAGCTGGCGGACGGCCGCCTCGTACAGCAGGGTGTTCTCAGCCAGCTTGGCCATCTCTTCCTCGATGTCGACGTTGTTGCCGTCCACGCGCTGGCTCGTCGCCAGCACCCGGTAGACCCGGGGGCGGAACTCCTCCCGGTCCGCGCCCCCCGCCAGCAACGCCACACCCCTCTCCCGGGGCTGCCGGTCCAGATAGGCGGCGAGCTCGGACGCGAACGACACCTCCGACTTCTTGAAACCAGGGGTGTTGGCATTGGCGATGTTGTTCGCCAGGACCCGGTGTCTCAGGGCCAGCCCCTCGAGACCCTTCTCCAGCGCCAACAAACCCCGCTCGCCGAAGATCCCCTGCACTTGCCGGTCCCTCCCTTAGCGCCTCCGGAAGGCGCATGACGCAAAACGGCCTGCCTTCCGACATGGCGCCGAAAGACAGGCCGCTCACAAAACACAACCTTTCTTCGGCAGCTCGGCTACCCTTTGCCCGCCGCCCGGAGCGGCAGGCAGGAGGGCCCGTGGCTTTGCGCCCCCGGCTTTCGCCGGGTTTGCCATTATCGGAAAGGCCTACACGGTCTATGATTTTTTGCTGCCAGGTTCTGACGCAGGCTCGGCTTTTGTATTTTCAACAGTTCAATAATCT
>JBBITQ010000228.1:0-2597 GCA_037440685.1 Clostridiales bacterium | reverse complement strand
CCCTGGGCCGGCTGGCCTCCTCCCTCGCGCGGCGGCTGCAGCAGGCCGGTTTGGGCTGCGGCTCCGTGCGCCTCCGCGTCGTCCCCGCCCGCGGGGTCGCGATCACCAGGGAACGGCCGCTGATCCGGCCCCGCAACGACGCCCGCGCCCTGGCAGCGGTCGCTGCCGTCCTCTGGATGGAACTGGCCGGGGCCGCAGGGGACGGCGTCATGGCGGTGGAGGTGGCTGCGGGCTGCCTCGTGCCCCTCCCGCCCACGCAGTTGACCATCTGGGAAGCCCCGCCCCGCGGCAGGCAAGGCGATCCCCGCACCGGGGAAGAGGCGCTGCAACGGGCGCTCGCCGGCCTGCGCCGCCGGTTCGCCGGCGCAGTCGTACGCCGGGCCAGCGAACTGGCCTCCACCAGGAGAGAGCGGTTGCTGGCCTTCTGGGACCCCTACCGGAGCCGCCCCGCCGCGCCGGAGACCGCGCCGGAAACGGGGGCGCACCCGGCGCCCGCGCCGGTGCCGGCACCCGGCTCGCTCCCCCGGGAGGCGGACCGCCGGTGGCACGGCTGCTGAACAGGCCCATCCGCGTCCTCGCGCTGCGCGGCGGCGCGCCCGCGGCCTTCGTGGTGCTCGACAGCCGGCATGCCCGCGGCGACCCGGGGGCATCCAGTGGCGGGCGCGCGCGGCGGGTGCGGCGCGCCGCAGCGGTGCTGGACGAGTGGCGCGAGGCGGGGCGGTGGTGGGCTGGGGAGGGGGAGAAGAGCGTCTATCGCCTGCTCCTGGAGGACGGCGCGGTTTGCGAGGTGGAGCGGGATGAAGCCACCGGCAGGTGGTCCCTGTACAAGGTCTACGATTGAGCGCTCCAACCGGCGCAACGCGGTAGGCTAGGGCAAAAAATAGCGCGGCCGAAGCGTACCACGGGCTGGCACCGCTGGAAAGCTCACCGGCGAAGCGACATGGCCCGACGGCCATGGGGGCCGCGCCGCCTCGTTTAAGCAGCCCATGAGGGAAAGCTAAGGGCAGAGCTTCCCGACGAGCGAGGTGGCCGGCATGCCGCGGCGGTACCGAAAGCGGGTCTCGGACGAGGACGAGGCGACGCGAGACGACGGGTTCCGCGACTTCGTCAACGTGGAGAACCGCCGCGCCGAACCGTTCCCCGAGGAGTTCGCGGAAGGGCCCTACGGCGCCCCCAGGCAGGGCGCGCCTCCCCGGCCGGCCCCACCGCGCGCGCCCTCCCGCCCGCGTCCGCCCCGTCCCCGAGCGGAGGGCTGAGCAGGACGGAGCGTCCCGCCGGCGAATAGGTTATCGCAGGCGGGCCGGGTGCGACGGCTCCGCGGCCGGCGCCCGGGCCGGAAGATCTCCGACAGGGGGATCCGCGTGGAACGGCTGACGACCATGGCCAGGTCGCTGGCGCCCCGGCTCGTCGCCTGGCGCCGCCACCTCCATGCCCACCCCGAGCTCAGCTTCGAGGAGCACCGCACGGCGGCCTTCGTGGCCGATGCCCTGGCCGCGGCCGGCATCCGGGTGGAACGCCCCACCGCCACCGGCGTGGTCGGCGTCATCGCCGGCCGCCGGCCCGGGCCGGCAGTCGTGCTGAGGGCGGACATGGACGCCCTCCCGATCCAGGAGCAGAACGAGGTGGAGTACGCCTCCCGCCACCCCGGCATCATGCACGCCTGCGGGCACGACGGTCACACGGCCATCCTGCTGGGGGCGGGGCGCGTGCTCGCCGACCTCTGCGAGGCGTTCCCGGGCGAGGTGAGGCTGGTCTTCCAGCCCGCCGAGGAAAGGCCGCCGGGCGGGGCGCTGGACCTGATCGCAGCGGGCGTGCTGGAGGGAGCCGTCGCCGCGGTGGGGCTGCACCTGTGGGCCGACCTGCCGGTGGGTAAGGCGTGCGTCCGCCCGGGACCAGTGATGGCCAACGCCGACGAGTTCACCATCACCGTCCACGGCCGGGGCGGGCATGGCTCCCAGCCGCACCGAGCCGTCGACGCCCTGGTGGTCGCCGCCCAGTTGGTGCTCAACCTCCAGACCGTCGTCAGCCGGCGGACGGATCCGCTCCGGCCGGTGGTGATCAGCGTCGGCACCATCCAGGCGGGCTACGCCTTCAACGTCATCGCCCCCACCGCCACGCTCACCGGCACCGTGCGCACCTTCGACCCCGAAACCCGCGAACTGGTGCGGGCGGAGATCGAGCGGGTCGTCCATCACACCTGCGCCATGGCCGGCGCGACCGGCGAGTTCCAGTTCTTCGGAGGCTATCCGGCGGTGGTCAACGACCCCGGCATCGCGGCCATCGTGGCGGACGCGGCGCGGGAGGCGCTGGGGCCCGACGGGCTCGTCGACATGGACCCGAGCATGGGCGGGGAGGACTTCGCCTACATCGCCGCCAGGGTCCCGTCGTGCTACGTCTTCCTGGGGGCCGGCAACCCGGCCAAGGGGATCGTCCATCCCCACCACCACCCCAGGTTCGACATCGACGAGGACGCCCTGCCCCTGGGGGTGGAGCTCCTGTGCCGGGCGGCCATGCGGCTGCTGACGGGCGCCGGCCGGCAAACCCCATGAAAGAACCCGCCCGTCGGCGGGTCCCCCCGGATCCTCACGCGGCGCCAG
>JBBITQ010000227.1:1704-2625 GCA_037440685.1 Clostridiales bacterium | reverse complement strand
GATGTGGGGTGCGGCCTGGGCCTGGACGTCGCCGAACTGCTGGCTGCCATGTCGTTGGACAAGAAGTCCTTCCGCGGTCACATCAATTGGGTGTTGCCGGCCGCCATCGGACGGGTGGAGATCCTGCCGGGGCTCGATCCTGGCCTGGTCGCCGGAGTCCTTCGGGGTCTCGGCGCCTCTGCGTCATAGGTCATCCCTTGGAATCCAGGCTTCCCTCCGTCGATAACTAAATGGAACCCTGCCTCAAGCACACGGGTTCGTCTCCGCTCCGGAGGGTGGTCGCCTTGGCTCAAGAGATTGTGGAAACCTGGGAGGCCGACGAGACGAGCCAACTGGAGACGGTGATCAAAGAAGTCCTCGCCGCTATCGAGCGCAGCCAGGAACAGCTTTTCGGCATCGCGGAGCACACGCGCCGGGAGTACGAAGAGTTGGCTGAAGAAGTGGCCCGCATCCGGGAGGCCGTCACGATACAGATCAAGGAAGTCGACCTCCTCGAGGCGCAAGACCGGCAGGCACGCCTCCGCCTGCTCGAGGTATCGGAGAACATCGGCCGCTATGATGCCCGCGAAGTGCGGGCGGCATACGAAGAAGCGCGCGAGGCCCGCGTCAGGCTGCAAGTGGCGCGTGAGCGGGAGCACCTGCTGCGCGAGCAACGGGACAGCCTGGAGAGGCGTTTGAAGCGCCTGCGCGAGACCCTGCGCAAGGCCGAGGAGTTCATCAACAACGTGAGCCTGGCCTTCAACCTCGTCTCCGGCCGGCTGAAAGACATTTCGGCGCAGGTGCGGGATTCCCGCCAGCGGCACCAGATGGTCTTCTCGATCATCAAGGCCCAGGAGGAAGAGCGGCGCCGCCTGGCGCGCGACATCCACGACGGCCCGGCGCAACAGCTCGCCAACGTGGTGTTCCGCATCGACGTCTGTC
>JBBITQ010000227.1:0-1686 GCA_037440685.1 Clostridiales bacterium | reverse complement strand
CAGAAGCTCATGCAGACCAACCCGGCCCGGGCCGACGACGAGCTGAACCATGTGAAGGACCTCCTGCGGCAGAGCTTGCAGGACGTGAGGAAGATCATCTTCGACCTCCGGCCCATGGCCCTGGACGATCTGGGCCTCGTTCCGGCCCTGCGGGGCTACCTGGCCGGCATGAGCGAAAGAGTCGGCCTGAACGCCACGATCAAAATAACGGGGCACGAAGTGCGGCTGCCGTCTTCCCTGGAGGTGGCCGTCTTCCGCCTCATCCAGGAGGCGCTGAACAACGTGTGGAAACACGCCGGCGCCAACCGCGCCTCGGTGATCCTGGACTACGCCCCCGTCCATCTTCGCGTGGTGGTGGAGGACGACGGGTGCGGGTTCGACGTGGGCGTGGCCCTGGCCGCGCAGGGGACCGAACATTTCGGGTTGGTCGGCATGCGTGAGCGTGTGGCGCTCTTGGGTGGATCGTTCGACATCGTGAGTCAGCCGGGACAGGGCACCCGAGTGGTGTTCACCATACCGATGAAATGACGGCGCCGGTGGTGAGACGCTTTGCTGGTAACGGAGAAATCGGCACACCAGGGAGCCCGGGAGAAGATTAAGGTTCTGATCGCCGACGATCACCCCCTCTTTCGCCAGGGGCTGCGGATGGCGCTGGAGATGGCCGAGGACATCAGCGTGATCGGAGAAGCCGGCACGGGACGCCAGTGCCTGGACCTCGTGCGCAGCCTGCGGCCCGACGTGGTGCTCATGGACATCAACATGCCCGACATGAGCGGGCTCGAGGTGTGCCGGCGCATCAAGGAAGAAGGGGACGGCACGGGCATCGTCATCCTGACCATCCACGACGAGGAGGAGTACCTGCTGGAGGCCGTGCGCCTGGGAGTGGAAGGCTACGTGCTGAAGGACGTCGAGCCTTCCATGCTCCTGCAGGCCATCCGCGCCTCGCGGGCCGGGCAGCCATTCCTACAACCGAACCTGGCCAGCCGACTTATGGCGGGCGTGCGGCGCAAGGAAACGTCGGCGCGTAAGGCGAGCCGCCCCGAGGAGGTGCTCACCGCCCGCGAGATCGAGGTGCTGAACCTCCTGGCGGAGGGGGCGTGCAACAAGGAGATCGCCAGCCGTCTCTACATCAGCGAGAAGACGGTCAAGAACCATACAAACAGCATCTTCCGCAAGATGGGCGTCAGTGACCGGACCCAGGCCGTCTTGGAGGCCATTCGCAAGGGTTGGGTGCAAGTACGCTGATATCCCCCCACAAAGCGGTGCCCGGTTGCGAACCTATTTGACAAAGGGAACGGCAGCTAGACGTGAGGCGGGGACCGCTTCCCCGCCCAGGACCCAGGTCCCATGCGACGCGAGGACCTGGGTTTTATTGTCCTTTCGCTAAATGTTGGCCCGTGGTCCTCGGAAATAGGGGTCTTCAGGGCGATGTCTGTGCGAAATCCGGCATGTTAGGATGAGGGCACAACAGGGAGGAATCGGGCGGCCGGCGAGAGCCGCCGCCCCCAAATTTGAAAGGAGGTGCGGGTCATGGTGTTGGATCTCATGGCGAAGGTCTACAACCGGGTGCACGGCATCCTGCGGCGGGAGGAAGGTCAGGGGATGGTGGAATACGGCCTCATCCTCGCTCTCGTGGCGGTGGTGGTCATCGCGGTGCTCACCGCCATCGGCGGCGACCTCGTCACC
>JBBITQ010000226.1:0-2627 GCA_037440685.1 Clostridiales bacterium | reverse complement strand
CAGGGGCGAGCCCCGCTTTCAGCAGCTCCACCTGCAACCCGAGGGTGTCTACCAGATCCCGCCGGTCTCCCTCCTGCGCAGCCGCGCCCCCAAAGCGGCGGCCGCCAACGGCGCGCGGGAACTGCAGGCAATGCGCAAGGCGCTGGAGGACACGCTGCGCAGCTTCGGGGTGGACGCCCGGGTGGTGGACGTGCAGCGGGGCCCGGCGGTGACCCGGTTCGAGGTCCAGCCGGCGCCCGGCGTGAAGGTGGCGCGCATCGCCAGCCTGGCGGACGACATCGCCCTCAGCATGGCGGCGGCCGGGGTGCGGATCGTCGCCCCGATCCCCGGCAAGGCGGCCATGGGGATCGAGGTGCCGAACCGCGAGGTATCCACCGTCTACCTGCGGGACGTCCTCGAGAGCCCGGAGTTCCAGAACTCCTCTTCCCGGCTCACAGTGGCCCTGGGCCAGGACATCGGTGGCCGCCCTGTGGTGTCGTCCCTCGACCGCATGGTGCACCTCCTGATCGCGGGCGCGACCGGGTCGGGGAAATCGGTCATGGTGAATGCGCTGCTCTCCAGCCTCCTCTTCAAAGCCGGGCCAACCGACCTGCGCCTCCTCCTCATCGACCCCAAGGTGGTCGAGCTGTCCGCCTACAACGGCATCCCCCATCTCCTCACCCCGGTGGTCACCGACCCGAAACGGGCCGCGGCGTGCCTGCGGTGGGTGATCAAGGAGATGGAGAGCCGTTACGAGTCTTTCGCCCAGACCGGCGTCCGCGACATCCTCCGGTACAACCAGTGGGCCCTGGCCCAGCACAAGCGGCCGTTGCCGTACATCGTCGTGGTCATCGACGAGCTGGCGGACCTGATGATGGTGGCGCCGGCCGACGTGGAGGACGCCATCCAGCGGCTGGCCCAGATGGCCCGCGCCGCCGGCATCCACCTGGTGGTGGCCACCCAGCGGCCCTCGGTGGATGTGATCACAGGGGTGATCAAGGCCAACATACCATCCCGGATCGCCTTCGCCGTGGCTTCGCAGGTGGACTCCCGGACCATTCTGGACATGGCCGGTGCCGAGAAGCTGCTGGGCAAGGGCGACATGCTCTTCTATCCCCTGGGGGCGGCAAAGCCCCTGCGCGTCCAGGGCGCCTACCTGCCCGAACCGGAACTGGAGGTCCTGCTCGACTACGTCAAGCGCCAGGGCGCCCCCGAATACGACGCCGGGGTGGCGGCGGAGCAGGCTGGCGCCGAGGCGGATCAGGACTGGGGCGACGACCTCTTCCCGGAGGCGGTCCGGGTGGTGGTGGAGACCGGTCAGGCCTCCGTATCCATCGTGCAGCGCCGCCTGCGGGTGGGTTACACGCGGGCGGGGCGGCTCATCGACATGATGGAGGAGCGCGGGATCGTCGGCCCGCACCAGGGGCCCAAACCGCGCGAGATATTGATCTCGCCGGCTGAATACGAGCGGCTCTTCGGCTCCGGCAAGGATCTCAAGGGCTGAGCCCAACCGCCATTTCGCTGCCGGGCACTTCTATGCGCCAAAGACCCCGTCGATTTTCAAAAGCAAGTTACATTCCGTTCATCTTTTAGACCATTTGAGCTCGTATCCTTCGCGCTGAGGACCGGTTGCGCCATAGTGCCGCCAGCCGGTGCCAACCATGGAGGGAGAAGCGGAGGTCAGTGCCGTGAACAAAGCGAATCTCGCACTCACCAAGCTGGCGATAGGACTCCTCAGTGCGGGCGCGGTGGCCGGCATCGCGGGGCGGCTGGCGGCCATCAACCCCAAGGAGAGCGGAACCAGCCTTGCCGCGGGTGAGCCCGCCGCCGCGCGCTTGCGGGTGGAGGGTGACCGCTTAATGGGGGAGGACTGGGATGATGACGGTTGGGAACGGTGGGGGGAGCGTCGTTACCGCCTCGCCCCTCCCGCGGGGGGATGGTATGACCGCGGCGCCCAGCCGTGGCGGACGAGGACCCACTATTCCTAGCGAAACCTTCCGCGCCATGAACACAGATGTATCGATTCAGGGGGCGACGGGGCTCTTGCCGTGGTTCCGGCAAGTGGAGGCGGTCCTCAGCCGGTTCGACCCGAAGAGCGCCCTCTCGCGCCTGAACGCCGCGGCAGGGCGATGGGTCGTCGTGCCGCCTCTCCTCTTCCGCGCGGTGCGCTGCGCGGTACAGGCAGCCGAACGCACCGGGGGCGCTTTCGATCCGACGATCCTCGGCGCCCTGGAAGCCGCGGGATACGGTCGGAGCTTCGAACTGGGGCCGATGGTCAGCGACGAGCCAGCGGCGGGGTTCGCGGTCGAGCCGGTTCCTGCGGGGCGGTGGCGCGAGATCGAGTTCCTGCCCCGCGCCAGCGCCATCCGGCTACCTGCGGGCGTGCGCCTTGACCTCGGGGGCATCGGCAAGGGGCTCGCGGTCGATGGCGCCATGGCCAGGCTGGCGGGCGTACCCCGGGTGTTCGTCAACGCCGGTGGGGATCTGGCCGTGCGGACGGCGCCAGGGGACGATCCGGTGGAGGTCGAGGTGGCGGATCCGCTCCGCCCGGAGGCGAACCTGGGCAGCTTCCAGTTGTATTGCGGGGGAGTGGCCACCTCTGCCACGACGGGGCGACGCTGGGGCCGTGACCTCCACCACATCATCGA
>JBBITQ010000225.1:2365-2644 GCA_037440685.1 Clostridiales bacterium | reverse complement strand
GGTTCTGGTGGGACAACCCCACGGTGGCCGACTGGCCGGGCGGGCGCAAAAACGGCGGCTACACGCCGCGGGGCAAGCCGGCCGAGGACGTGCTGCGCTCCTGGAACCGGAGGCTGCGGCCCGTGCGCGGCACGTCCCCCTCGGGGGGCAGGGTCCCCGCCGCGGCCGCAAACGTCGCGCGGCGTCAGCGCCGCGCGGGGCGCACCTCCTCGCGCAGGAGCTCCCATATCTTCTGGAACATTTCCCGGAAAATGGGATGATCGCGGATTTCTGGGATGG